>JAFXOO010000425.1 GCA_017528675.1 Oscillospiraceae bacterium
GACGAGCAAGACGGCAGGCACAGCTTGATATGCTATTGCCCGATGTTTCGCCCTTCACGTTCAAAGTCTCTAACGTTTCGCCGACCTTCGGAGTAAATGTAAGGCAACACCGCACAGAGCTGGTGGTGCAGATGCGCAGTCAGATCTTTCGTCAGATTGTATAGAAATGACGCCGCTGGGCTGGCGCCCAGCAAGGAATTTCTGTGCAGGATGACGGAAAAGATGCAAGCAGATGTGCCGCCAAGCCGACAGGCGGGCTTTGTGCGGTGTTGCCGTAATGGTGGCAGTCTGCCCATTGCCGACATAATTTCCAGTCTTGTCAATAGTTAACTGCGGATAGTTGTTATTAACGAAATGATAGTCCGTCACACGGTAGCTCGTCGTTTGCAGTATATAGTCCCTGCCCCCGGCAGTAAAGGTGCTGGTTTTAAGGAAGTGCTGATTGATTCATCAATCAGCACTTTTCCTATCCTCGAAGCACTGGATTACGATCTTTCATCGGCTTCTTAGTTCCTAAAAAATTTACAATCGATTTTGTAAAATGAGTTACCATAATTATGCTCCGGCACTGCAAGCAGGCCTGAAAACAGCGGATTTATCGTATCAGGGTTGAAATCCGGGCAAAAACATGATATAATATAGGGAGGAAAGTGCTGATTGACAAATCCATCAGCAATGGACAGAAGGTCTCAAAGCAGCCCCTTTTCCACCAGCACCGGCAATTTCACCGGTGTTTTCCTAACCAGTCCATGATACGGGAGTTGATCTTTTGAAACGAAATCTATTTCTTGCTGCTGCAATGACCTGCAGCCTGCTGATCGGCCAGGCCGCTGGTACGATGACAGCGATACCGCTTATGAGCGTAACCGCAGAAGCCATAGCCGCTGCACCGGACAGCGTTAATCCGTGGGTTCTGGACGAGAATGGGGTACTGACCATTTCCGGCAACGGCACCCTGACCGACAATTCCTGGATTTCGGAGCTTTCCGTCTCCGCTATCAGGAAGATCGTTGTTGCAGAGGGTATCACAGGCATCGGAGAGAACTACTTTCAAGGTGTGCATTTCAACGATCTGGAGTCTCTGGTGCTGCCGGAATCCCTGAGTGTCATCGGGAAGTATGCATTCAACAACTGCTTTGGCCTGACGGAACTGGTCATTCCGGAAAACACCGTACTGGTACAGAATTATGCACTGGAATACTGTGCGGATCTGAAGCATATCACCTTCCTGAATCCGAAATGTGTCATTGAATCAGACATACCCGGGCTGATCTGCGGCTACGAGGGGTCTACCGCACAGGCATATGCACAGGAGCATTATGCATCTTTCCTGGATATCGAAACCGGGATACGGACAGACTATGTCTATGAGACAGAACCGCCAGTGCTCAAGGGCACATGCGGTGAGAATCTCATATGGGAATACCACGAGAACGGTTTGCTGACAATTTCAGGGACTGGCGATATGGAGGATTTTGACTGGGACGGCGCTCCTTGGAAGCATCTGTCAGGAGATATCAGACAAGTCGATCTGAATCCGGGTGTTACAAGCATAGGGAGCAACGCATTTTCCGGCTTTTACAAGATGACAGACATTTACATTCCTGAGGGTGTGGAAACAATCGGTGAAAGCGTATTCCATGCCTGCGGTATCACAACGCTGACGCTTCCGGAAACTGTAGAGAAGATCGGCAAAAATACCTTTGACAATGCGCAGGATCTTGCATATGTGAAGCTTTTGAATCCTGCGTGCCAGATAGAGGCGGAACAGGGGTATCCCTATGTGCGGTTGATCTACGGATTTGACCATTCTACCGCACAGACACTTGCAGAAGAATGGGAGTGTACGTTCATCAGCCTGGGACGCCATGACTATGAGGGAAACGTGATCCCGACGGGCGATCTCAATGCAGACGGTGAATTCGGTATTTCTGATGTGATACTGTTCCAGAAATGGCTTCTTGCGGTGCCGGATACACATCTGCCATACTGGAGGGCAGTCGATTTCGTTCAGGATCGCAAGCTCGATGTATTTGACCTTGGTACGATGAAGATGCTTCTCCTGCAAGGGTATGACCCCTGGGCGGGCATACCTGACTGATTTCCTGCGCCAACAAGGCTTATGAAAGGAATATGCACCGTCAGAAGCCGCATGCCTTGCGGACTTTCACCGAAAACCGATCGGGGTGCTCACCGGTGCGCCAGCACCAGAAAACGGACGTTATGGACAAGCAGAAGTGCCGGGTCATCCCCGGCACTTTTTTGCGATTGTGCAAGCTGGCGGTGCAGCTTCGCATACACATTACTCATACTGAGCGATCGCTGTCAGATCGGATACGGGATAATCCCTGCCGACCCATTGACCTTGCGAAGTGATCGCTTCATAGGTGGATTTCGCAGCCAGATAGCCGCTCCTGGTACCTTCCACGTTGTTGTGGATATACGCTCTCTCGTAGGAATCATATGAATACTCATTCACATTACTGAATGCAATGCCCTTCATCGTAAAGAGCGTGAAGGCTTCATATCCGCTGTCGCTCATCGTCGCAATGCCGACCATTCCTTTCTCTGCCGAGGCACAGATTTTTCCCTGATAGCCGAATACCGTGCTGGTATCACCAGGGAAGCGGTAATACATCTGGCAGTCCTCCGTGAGATCATAGATCTCATGCTGATTCATCTTGCCATAGGAATACGCTTCTACGCCGGAATCGGTATTCTTTGAGACAAACAGCTCCGGGATTCCGTCACTGTCCAGGTCATACAGCGAATAACGGGTATTACTGCCGAGTGCCTTGGCACGCCGCTGCAGGATGCCCCGATAGGCTTCACGCCACGGCTCATTCTTAACAGGCTCTGTCGCCGGCTCGTTCCCTGGTTCCGTTGCAGGCTGCGGCGGTGCCGCAAGATATTCCGGCAGGCTCATAGTTCCGCCGGCGCCGATATAGGCAGCATAGACCAGAACAAGCGCCGCATCCGAAGCATTGATGACCGTATCTGCATTGATATTCGCAGCGGTGGCCTGCGCATCCGTCAGGCCGCTTCCCTTCCCTGCGCCGATGGAAGCCGCTGCAATGAGGATCTTCGCCGCATCGCTCGCATTGACGATGCCGTCGTTGTTGACATCGCCCAGCGCCAGCGGGACAACATAGTCCGTGATCGGCCAGGTCTCCGACAGCATATAGGCTCTGCCATATCCATCCAGCTCATGGCCTTCAAAGCGTTCCCGTGCCGCCAGATATTCTGTCAGGGTCACCTGCTTGTCATTGACATAGTACTCACCGGCATCTGCATTGCCGAGGACACTGATTGTCTGTTCGAGCTTCCCGGCTGTCTTATCATACTGATACCGTGTCTGCCCGGAATAGCCGTGCAGGATCCAGGGCGAAACGACCTCACCTGTCTGCGGATCATGGTATGCCTGTCCCAGCATGCCGTAATTTCCAAGATCCACCAGCTTATCGTTTACTACAGTGTAGATCTGCGAGCCCTGTGCCGTTGCATCCCCCTCCGAAACAAACAGCTCCGGAATGCCGCTGCCCAGAACATCCGCCAGATCATACCTGCAGGTCGAACCCGAAAACGTTTTCAGCTTCTGGATGTACATCGTTTTCCAGACCGGCTCTGTCGGCGGTTCTGTCGGCGGCTCGGTTGTAGGTTCTGTCGGCGGCTCGGTTGTTGGCTCAGTCGTCGGCTCGGTTGTTGGCTCTGTCGTCGGCTCGGTTGTTGGTTCGGTCGGTGCCAGCACTGTCACCGTGAGCTGTGCCGTATGATACAGATCATCGTACACAGTAATGATCGACATGCCGGCAGAAAGACCCGTCACGACGCCTTCCGGCGAAACGATCGCAATTTTGGGGTTGCTGGAAGCATAGTGCAGCCCGGTCTTGTTCGCCGTGATCCGGTGCTGTTCACCGCTTTGCAGCGTGACCGATGTTTCAGAAAGGATCAGCGGCAACTCGGTGACCGGCTCGGTCGGATCAGTCTGCGGTTCAGTCGGATCAGTCTGCTGCTCGGTCTGCGGTTCAGTCGGATCGGTCTGCGGTGCGGTGATCGGTTCTGTGACCAGTTCCGTCTGCTGCATCGTGAAAGTCTCCGTGGGAGCGATCACTGTCACATAAAGCTGTGCCGTGTGATAATTCTGATCGGTCACTGTGATCGTCGCTCTGCCGCCTTTTCCTGCCGTGACAACACCGTCTGAAGTAACATCCGCCACACTGTGATCACTGGAGGAAAAGTTCAGCAGATAGGAGGGCTGGTTGGAATTGATCTGGTATCGTTCACCGGATTCGAGCGTGATCGCCGATTCATAAAGCTCCAGATCAGGTACAAAATCGGTTGTGGGCTGTTCGGTTTCGACCTCGATCCATCCGTCATAGAACGCAAGATCAAATGTCAGGGAATCAAGCGAGTTCTTAGCAAACGCAGCATAGCCATTTCCATTATCCTTGCGTAGAGAAATGTCAAACTGCTCCCCTGGCATTGCATCTGCCGGAAGCTGCACCATCAACAGCATCAGATTCATGGCATCCCGCATCTCTGGGTAAAATCCATCTGCGACCCACATAAAATTCTCTGAACCTGATTCACATGTGACCTTGCGATCCAGTACATGACCGCCACGGCTGACAGCATCCTTGGGCGAAGTGATGACCTCATAGCTGCAGCGGCTGTCAATGTTGATGCCGAACTCAAAAGCCGTCACACCACGCAGCGTCTCATCCGACCGGATATAGATCGGGATCGGCTTTCTTGCTTCGTCCAGTGTGACCGTTTTCTGATCGGCACGCACGATGAAGGTGTCTTCGCCGACGGCAGCCGGCTTCGTTTCATGCTCTGTCGGCGGTTCAGTCGGATCTGTCCAGATCTCCGTCGGCGGTTCGGTCAGGGGGTAGGTCGGCGGTTCGGTCGGGTCTGTCCAAAGTTCCGTCCGCATCTCGGTCGGCGGATATGTCCACTGCTCCGTCGGAGGTTCCGTGGGGTCTGTCCAGCGCTCGGTCGGAGGTTCTGTCAATGGGTAGGTCGGCGGATAGGTCGGCGGGTAGGTCTCAGGCCAGGTTTCCTCAAACTCAATCTCGATCCCCCCATCTTCAAGCATAAAATCATACTCGAGCTGATCATACTGGTTTCTGGCAAACGCAGTTTCTTTTCCTGCAGAATTGAGCATGCTCATGCGGATATCATAACGCTCACCTAAAGACGGTTCGCGAAATCTCACCATCAGAAGCACCAGTCGCTGTGCGCTGGTAACAGGACGATCGCTTGCATATGTGATCCAGCACAGATTTCCTTCTTTTGCTGCAGTTACCGATGCATTCAATGATTGGCCGCCCAGTTCTTCTGCCTCATCTGAATCTGTAATGACCTCATAGCTGCAGCGTGAATCTACTACAATGCCAAACGAATAATCCGTGACCCCGGATGGAACTGCATCCATCCGGATATAGACCGGAATCCGTGACCTTGCATCATCTTGAGTAACTGTCATCTGATCTACCGAAATAAAGCATTCTCCGGTATGACGATAGGACGTAGGGACCTGTACCACCTCCGGGAAGGTGCCATCTTTACCTGCCCCCACTGCAGCAGAATACCACAGGATCAGTGCCGCATCCGATGCATCCACACGGGAAGAATCTTCACTGCCCGGATACCCTGCCCGCTCAGAATCCCTTGCATCTCCATTGACATCTGCCAGGAAGCAGACAAAGTCCTCCATTTCCTCGTCCTGAACTGACGAACAGAGCCGGGCTTCTTCACCACGCACTGCATACTCAGTCGCATAGTTCAGAACTGCGCTGGCATCCACGGCATTGATCATACTGTCAAAGTTGGCATCCCCTCTCAGGCCGATATACACTGTTGCATCAAAATGATTTGTACCGTAGCCGTCGGGCGTGAGGGTCTTGGAAGCATAGTAACCGTTATTCCCGTAATGTTCTGCAATATCAGCCTGCAACCGGACTTTGCAGTATCCGTTTTCCGCCAAAGCAGAAAATACCGCTGCCGGGCTGGTCAGTTCCCGGACATTCAGGTTTCCCTGCCCGTCCGGCAGATAGGGCGTAATTGTGACGTTGCCCATATCTTCGGGTGATACTTCTTCGCCATAATATCCATAGTTTGAATTTCCTACGAAAACGCTGGCGCCGAACATATCAAGCGAAAATGGCTCTGTATCGTCCGCATAGCAGAACGCTACATTCCTCTCCAGCTCGACAGAGCAGTCATAAACAGGCATCTCCGTTGTGTACTCCCAGGTTGGCTCTTCGTCATACGCCGCAGTCGCCATCGGCGTTCCGGGCATCCCCTGCACCGGCAGACACATCGCCCCCATGCAGAATGCTGTAACAGCGGACAGGAATCGTTTGATGATTTTCATAGCTGCACCTCATTTCAAAAAATCCTAGCTTGCCATACTGCCTTGGGCGGGATACACACAGCGGCAGTGTTGAACTCCTTCATGCCCATGCTTCCTTCGTTTTGATTGGTTTGTTACATCTATTATAGCATAAAATCGTCTCAAAGTCCAGCGCATTATATGAACTTTTTCGTTTTATAGGCAACACCGCACAGAGCTGGTGGTGCAGATGCGCAGCCAGATTTTTCGTCAGATTGTATAGAAATGACGCCGCTGGGCTGGCGCCCAGCAAGGAATTTCTGTGCAAGATGACGGAAAAGATGCAAGCAGATGTGCCGC
>JAFXOO010000426.1 GCA_017528675.1 Oscillospiraceae bacterium
CAAGCCGGATGACAAGTTCCGCTGCACGGAGCATCTGTTCCTCTTTGACTGGGATATGCGGCAGGAGGACAGGCTTGTGCCGCTCTGGATGTCCTCGCAGATTCCGGTGGATGGTCAGACCGTGGAGGTGGATGATGCCGGAATCCTGCGCATTGAAGCGCCAGACGGCAGTGTGACCTTCTGGCGGTGGGGGAGCTGGGGACTGGTACGGCAGGAGGAGCCTGCGTAAAACAACACATGTGATAGCGAAAGCCCTGTCCCGGAATCGTTCCGGGACAGGGTTCAGCTTGTCAATAAAGTCCTTTTTCTGAAGCCGGCGCACCGGTGAGCGCCCCCTACCCCAACCCCTCCCCCAGTGGGGGAGGGGCTAAATTGCGGGGCCTTCGGCCCCTGCCCCCTGATCGGTGCTGCCGCCCCGAACCCTGCATAACAGCTTTTTTGACAGACTGAGCCCTGTCCCAGAGTCGTTCCGGGGCAGGGATTTCGTCATTTCAGATAATTTTAAGAATTCTGTGGTAAAGTATTTGCAGAAGATGATGATAGGTATGTCCGCCCGGCGTGCCCGATGTCGGGCAGGATGTGCCCTCCCTCAACCAGAATGAGGTGATTGTATGTTACTGCAAAAATGGCTCCGTAAGGGGATTGCAGCGGCATCGGCTGGTGCGCTGCTGCTTTCCGGCGCTGCGCTGCTTCCTGCGGGCGCAGCTTCTGTACCGGATTTCTCGTCGCTTGGTGCGGTCGGATGCCTGACCGAGGCGCAGACGAAATCCGCCGCCGAGCGTATCTATGCGGCGGTCAGCAGCCATGCCGCCACGGCTGAGCTGTCCACCGGCTCCGGGCTGCTTGTCTCTGCGGGAACAGAGGAGATGGATTCGCTGATGCAGGTGTTTGCAACGGTGGTCGGCGGCTTTGAGGAGGGCATCCTCACGAACAAGAACTCCATCAGCCTCCAGATGGCGAACAGCTCCCGCAAGGGGAACTATATCAAGAGCATAGTGATCTATTACCTGGTCGATGATGCGTCCTATTCCAAGGCTTACAGCAAGGCGGTCGGGCAGTTGGATGCCATCTCGGAGCAGGTCAATCCGGCGTGGTCGGATGTGGAAAAGGCGCTGTTTCTGCATGAATATATCGCCGTTCACTATGACTATGATAGGTACTATGCATCCTACACCACCGAGAGCGAGAGCTATCTCTGCCACACCGCCTATGGCATGCTGGAACGGGGAAAGGCAGTCTGTGAGGCATATGCCTGGCTGTACAATCTGCTGCTGCGGCGGGAGGATATCGAGTCCTGGATCGTATCAAGCGATTCGATGGGACATGCATGGAATCTGGTGCACCTGGAGGATGGCTGGGCGCATGTGGATATTACCTGGGACGACTGCTACCAGGGGCACTGCGGTACGGTGAAGCATACCAGTTTCCTCAAGAGCAGCAGTGCCATGACCGAAAGCAGCCATTCCGGGGATGACTGGAAGCTGAGCACGGGTGTTTCCGTGGCGTCGCTTCCGGTGACAGACAGATATGACGAGGGCTTCTGGACGAATACAGAGGCGGCAGTCCGATATTACGGGAACCGGTGGCTTGCCATCGAGCAGGATGCGGTATCTTCCACGGTCGGATGGTTCCGGCAGTACGAGTACGATCCGGAAACTGTCACCGCCCGGAGCAGCGATCTGCTTTCCCTGAGCCTGTACTGGACCGTACCGGGCAGCACCAACCATTATGTCGGCACCTACATCACAACAGATGTTGCCGGCGATGTCCTGTATTATTCCACGCCGGAGTCGATTATGGCGTATTATGACGGGGAGGTCTGCTGGCAGCTTGATCTGACGAAGGAGCAGCTTGAATCGTATCGGATTTATGGCATGTATATTGACGGCGATACGCTGTATTATGTGCTTGCGGCATCACCTACCGGTGATGCGGTCAAGTGCAGTGTGAAGCTGAGTGATCTGCCCGGCATCACCGAGCCTGTGACCGAAGCACCGACCGAGCCTGTGACCGAAGCACCGACTGAACCAGCAACCGAAGCACCGACTGAGCCTGTGACCGAAGCGCCGACCGAGCCTGTGACCGAGGCACCGACCGAGCCTGTGACCGAGGCACCGGCTGAACCAGCAACCGAAGCACCGACCGAGCCTGTGACCGAAGCACCGACCGAGCCTGTGACCGAGGCACCGACTGAACCAGCAACCGAAGCGCTGCAACAGGGTGATCTTGACGGCGACGGGATTGTGACTGTAACGGATGTGATTTTCCTACAGCGGTACCTGCTCTGCGGGATGCCGCTGACACAGGCGGAAGCTGACTGCGCTGATGTCTATGAGGACGGTGAAGTAGATGTATTTGATCTTGCCATACTCAAACGCATGCTTCTCTCAGAGTGAAGGGGTGCCCTCTCCGGAGAATATTTCCCTTTGAAAAGCAGAAAATAGCATTATCCTCTTGCAATTTCTGCGCATCTATGGTATAATGATGTCAGAAAACCGAAGGGAGAGAGCACAATGATCAAAGTCAGCGTTACGGGCGGGCAATTGTCCCAGGAGGAAATTGACAGCTATATCTTCTATACCAAGAAGCGGTTCGGCACAATTCTGCCGGATGAGTTGGAAATGACAATCGAGGTAGATGGGGAATATGTCAATATCCGCTATAATCCGCCCTTTCAGTTTCATGCCTACCGTGGAACCGATTATCTGGTGAACGATGCCGAAAAGCTCAATGATTCCAAATATGCCGAGCTGATGGAGAAAGTGCCGAATTCAATATAGGCTGGAACCGCCGGTGACAACACCGGCGGTTCTCTGTATGGAATACGTTTGAGCAGAGCATGGGGCGGTATTTATTTGACCTTGGCAAGGTCACTTCCGGTTTTCTGCTGCAAGCGGAGCTTGTCGGTCACCAGTGCGATGAACTCCGAATTGGTTGGCTTGCCCTTGCAGGTGTTGACGGTGTATCCGAAGAAGGAATTGAGTACATCAAGGTCACCCCTGTCCCATGCGATTTCGATGGCATGCCGGATGGCTCGCTCCACCCGTGAGGAGGTTGTGCTGTATTTCTGGGCGACCGTCGGGTACAGGAGCTTTGTCACGCTGTCAAGCAGCTCCGGATTCTCGATGGATGCAAGAATGGCACAGCGCAGGTAGTGATAGCCCTTGACATGCGCCGGAACGCCAAGCTGGTGGATGACCTCTGTCACGGTGATTTCGAGATCCTGCGCACGCTTCTCCGCCATTGCTGCCTGCGAGGTCAGTGACAGGATCCGGTCTGCCAGCACGGAATTGTCAAACGGTTTGAGCATGAAGTACTTTGCGCCGAGCTCCATGATCTGCCGCTCCACGAAAGGATTGTCATAGGCCGAGGTCACGATGAAGCTGGGAAAGCGCAGCCCCTCCGCTTTGGTGCGTTTGATGAGCTCGATGGCGTCCATGTGCGGCATCACACAGTCGATGACCACCACATCGGGCTTCTCCTCACGGATGGCGTGCATGATGATGTTGCCATCCTTCCGCCGGGTGAATGCATATAATCCGTATCCTCTTAAAGCGCTGGCTGTGGTGATGCCGAAATCCACAGAGTCGTCACCGATCAGCACTTTTTTCTTGGTTTCGTTCATTGCTTGTCCTCCTTTGTTATGAACCTTACGCATACTATCCTACCACATATTTCCGAAAGAATCAATAGCGAAAAAAGGGTTATTTCAGGAAATATTCGGTTCTTCTGTCGAGGGCGTCCGGGAGCTTGTGAAAAATCTGTGGATTTGGTGTGCAAAACATGCCGGAAGATTTCCCGGACAGACGGGGAATGACGCAGGCTGCAATGATACAGTATTTCCACAGGCAGTGTGTAATGTGAAATCTGAATGCGGTGGAAAAGGGGAAAACGGTAATTTCACTATCAAATATGCACTATATGCAGAATATAAACGAATAAATGAATAATCAGACGCAATTGTAAAAATAATTTGCATATTTATGCAAAAGGGCTTGACAAGTTCCTGACAAAGGTGTATAATGAATATGTTAAAAATCACTGCTCGTATGAACGGGCATGCAGGAGGTAAGCTGTTATGGCAAAGGAAATTAAAAAGGTCGTTCTGGCATATTCCGGCGGTCTGGATACTTCTATTATCATTCCGTGGCTGAAGGAGAACTATAACAACTGTGAGGTAATCGCTGTTTCCGGTAATGTGGGACAGGGTACCGAGCTTGACGGCCTTGAGGAGAAGGCGCTGAAGACCGGCGCTTCCAAGCTCTATATCGAGGATCTGACCGAGGAGTTCATCACGGATTATGTATTCCCGACCGTACAGGCTGGTGCGATCTATGAGAACCGCTATATGCTCGGTACTTCCTTTGCACGCCCGATCATTGCAAAGCGTATCGCAGAGATTGCCCTGAAGGAGGGTGCAGATGCCATCTGCCACGGCTGCACCGGCAAGGGTAATGACCAGGTGCGCTTTGAGCTGGCCATCAAGGCATTTGCTCCGGATATGCAGATCATCGCCCCGTGGCGTATCTGGAATATCAGATCCCGTGACGAGGAAATCGACTACGCAGAGGCGCACGATATCCCGCTGAAGATCAACCGTGAGACCAATTACTCCAAGGACAAGAACCTCTGGCATCTGTCCCACGAGGGTCTGGATCTTGAGAATCCCGCAAATGAGCCGCAGTACGAGAAGCCCGGCTTCCTGGAGATGGGCGTTTCCCCGATCATGGCACCTGACAAGCCCACCTATGTGACCATTCACTTTGAGAAGGGTGTTCCGACTGCCATCGACGGCAAGCAGATGAACGGCACAGAGATTGTGACTACCCTCAACAAGCTCGGCGGCGAGAACGGCATCGGTCTGGCTGACCTCGTGGAGAACCGTCTGGTCGGCATGAAGTCCAGAGGCGTTTACGAGACCCCCGGCGGTGCGATCCTGTACCATGCACATGAGGTGCTC
>JAFXOO010000427.1 GCA_017528675.1 Oscillospiraceae bacterium
CTTTGCAGCGCATCGCAGAGGCGGTCTGCGGCTTCTGCAAAGGCGGCTTCGAGGACGGCGGCGTCCTTCGTCATCGGGAAATGCAGCGGCAGTATCTGCTTGCCGGAAAGATCGGCTGCCTGCTTGGCGATGCGCAGGGCAAGGCTCTCTGTACCCGGCTTCTGCGGGGCGGCGATCGTGCTGCACTGCCCCAGAATGCGCACGGCCCGGAGCGTCAGAAGCTCCGGGTCGCCCGGACCGGTGCTGACGCCGTAGAGCGTGTGCTTCATTCCCATGTCTCCCATGCTTCCGGCGCATAGCCGACAGTTGCCTGTCTGCCGCTGCGCACAACCGGCAGACGGATGAGCTGCTGGTTCTCAAAGACCTTGTCCGGCTTTGCGTCCTCGGTGAGATAGCGCAGGAGCGTGAGGGTCTGCTTGTCACGGGCATTCTCGTCGATAAGCGCTGCAAGTCCGCCGACTGCCCGGAGCACATTGTCAAATTCTCCCCGGCTCATGCCCTTTTCCTTCATGTCCACAAGCTGGTACGGGATGCGGCGTTCCTTGAACCAGCGCTCTGCCTTGCGGGTGTCGGCGCTCTTTTTGGTGCCGAAAATCTGGATATTCATGGGGATGCCTCCTTTGCGTTGATACTCTATTATTATACTCTGGCAGCGTGGAAAAGTCAAGGCACAAAGGACGGACTTGCTTTTTTTGCGGAAATATGCTATAATAATCAGGAATCTGATTGACGGAGGGAATCAAATGGATCAATTTGCAGAGATGCTCGTCAAAAAACTGCCAAGCAGCAAAGACGATCTCAAGCGGGCACTCATTATTACCGGAGCCGCCGTTATCACACTCGGTGCAGTGGCTCTGGTTTTCATCGGCTATCCGCTGGCGCTGGTGCTGCCGGTGTGTGCCATCTGGGCGGCGGTTTACCTGATGCGCATGACGAATGTGGAATACGAGTATTCCGTCACAAACGGCTCGCTCGATATTGACAAGATCCTCGGACAGAACAAGCGCAGATCCATGCTCAGCATTGATGTCGGCAGCTTCACTGTCTATGGCAGAGCCGGGGAGGTCAGTGAATCGGATGCCGAAATGACCACCTTCCTTGCAGGCGGTGTCTCACTCATGGGTGAAGATGACGACGCTGAGGAATACTATGCGGAATTTGACCACCCGGAGCACGGAAAATGCTGCCTGTATTTCACACCGGACTCCCGCTTCCGGGAGGCACTTGAACCGTTCCTGTCACGCACGCTCAGGCAGGAACTCAAAAGGAGGAACGCACAATGAACAGACGCATCATCGCCCTGGCAGCCGCTTTGCTCGTGCTGCTGTGCGGGTGCAGAAAAAAGGCGCCGGAGCCTGTGGAGAGCCCCTCGGAGCCGGCTGAGACCATTGCGGAAACTGCCGCTGAGGAGGCTTCTGAGACTGCGGCGGAAACGGCTGAGGAACCGGATACTGCCGCTGTGACAGAGGCAACCGCTGCGGCGACGGAAACGACGGCTGCCACGGATGCTACGGCCGAGGAGACAGAAGCGCAGCCTTCCGGCGGCAAGCCTGCTGATTATCAGGGAATCAAGCAGCCGGACAAGCCCCTGCCGGATCGTTCCGCCGGGATGATCTACCGGGAGGCACTCGAAAATCTGCGGGATCATGAGATCTTCCCGGACGGCTCCGGGTGCAGGATTGCCGGATCCATGGATGATAACCGGTTTGCGGTGTACGATATTGACGGCGACGGCAGGGACGAACTCATCATCCGCTTTGACCAGGCGGCAGAGTCCGACCAGATTGAGCTGATCTATGGCATCAATGACAGGGAGTCGCTCTTTGAGGAGCTGGTCTGCACGCCGCATGTGACCTATTATGAGGGCGGTCTTGTCCGGGTGGAGGCGGCGCCTTCGGACGGGTACCGGGGCGATTTCAAGCCCTTTGCGGTCTACCAGTATGACAGCCAGTCCGATACCTTCGGGCTGGTGGCAAATGTGGATGCGCTGAGCCTTGGAGCGCTGATGGCAGCAGGCCTTGAGGATGAGGCATACCCGGAGGACGCTGACACGAGCGGCTCCGGTATGGTGTACTACATCGGGAGCGACCATCCTGTGGATGTGACGGAATATGAGGCATGGTATCATGCACTGTTCGACGGGGCTGTCGAGATAGAGCTGCCGTTCTTCAATCTCGATGAGAATGCCGTGTCCTCGCTTGAATAATCCGGCGGATGCGATCCGCTGATGATGTGCAGAAATCCCGGTTCCGGGAGATCGTGAAGGCAACACCGCACAGAGCTGGTGGTGCAGATGCGCAGTCAGATTTTTCGTCAGATTGTATAGAAATGACGCCGCTGGGCTGGCGCCCAGCAAGGAATTTCTGTGCAAGATGACGGAAAAGATGCAAGCAGATGTGCCGC
>JAFXOO010000428.1 GCA_017528675.1 Oscillospiraceae bacterium
AAAAAATACCCCCTCCCTATGAAGGAAGGGGGCAGGGGAGTTCCCCTTATGCCTTGCCGGAGGAATGTGCACTGCAATGTGCACCGGGGTGCAGGGGCGGAGCCCCTGCAAAAAAACCCCCTCCCTTTGAAGGAAGGGGGCAGGGGGTGGGTAGTTCCCCTTACGCCTTGCCAACGGAACCGAACAGCTCCATCTTTTCCTTTACCTTTGCCTTGATGGCCTCGAAGCCCGGAGCCAGCAGCTTTCTCGGATCAAAGCCCTTGCCCTGCTGATCCTTGCCAGCCTCGATATAAGCACGGGTAGCCTCCTGGAATGCCCACTGGCACTCGGTGTTTACGTTGATCTTTGCTACACCGAGGGAGATTGCCTTCTTGATCTGATCGTCCGGGATACCTGTACCACCGTGCAGTACGAGCGGCATCGGGGTTTCCTTGCCCTCGTTGACTCTCTTGTTGATAGCCTCAAGTGTCTCGAAGCTCAGACCTGCCCAGTTGTCCGGGTACTTGCCGTGGATGTTGCCGATGCCGGCTGCCAGCATGGTAACACCAAGATCTGCGATGGTCTTGCACTCCTCGGGATCAGCGCACTCGCCCTGACCGATGACGCCGTCTTCCTCACCGCCGATGGCGCCAACCTCTGCCTCAAGAGACAGACCCAGCACATCGCAGGTGTTCTTCAGGATGGTGGTCTTTTCCTTGTTCTCCTCGAACGGCAGGTGAGAACCGTCGAACATGATGGAGGAGAAGCCTGCGTTGATGCAAGCCTTTGCACCCTCGAAAGAGCCGTGATCCAGATGCAGAGCAACCGGTACGGTGATGCCCAGCTCCTCGATCATGCCGTTGACCATACCAACGACTGTCTTATAACCGCACATGTACTTGCCTGCGCCCTCAGATACACCGAGGATGACCGGAGACTGGAGCTCCTGTGCTGTCAGCAGGATTGCCTTTGTCCACTCAAGGTTGTTGATGTTGAACTGACCAACGGCATACTTGCCGGCACGGGCCTTGTTCAGCATGTCCTTCGCAGATACTAATGCCATAATAATGACCTCCTGATTTTTCATTGTGGGCAATGCCCGTTCTTTATTATACATCATTCCGGACAGAATTGCAAGTGCTTCTGCAAAATTTTACAATTTGGCAGAAAACACGGGGTTTCAGGCGAAAAGCCTGTTCAGCATGTCGGTACATCGCTTGCAGGTGCGCTCCCCTTGACCCGTCTGTTCGGGGGAGGTCTGGCGGACGGAAGGACTGCGGTTTTCTGCTGTTTGCTGTGCGAAACTGTCTGCTTTTGTCTCGCTTTTGTCGTTATTGTACAAAACTGACTGGGACAGCAATTCCCTTATTGTCATATCAGGAAAAAAGAACTGAAAGGACTTGACTTTTTTGTAAATATGATTTACAATAGAGTCATAGGGCAACAAGCCCATAATCTACCTAAAAGGGGGTCACATGAATTATGTGGACAAATAGTCTTTTGAAGCAAAATGCATGGAACTCGCTCAAGAACTACTACTGGCCGGCACTCGGTGTCACATTCGTGGCAAGCATTCTCGGCGCCAATGGCGGCGGCGGATTCAGCGGCGGCGGTTCGGGCGTTTCTAATCTCTCGGATTCCTATTCCGACTCCGGCAGCTCCGGTTCCGATCACGGTGACATTGATGCAGGTGCGATCATCGCTATCATTCTGATCGCCCTCGTGATCTTTGTGGTGGCGCTGGCATTCAGCCTTGCATTTCAGGCGTTCCTGGGCAATGTGGTTCGTGTCGGTGAGTGCAAGTACTTCTGCGATGCCCGCAACGGCGACCAGAGCTTCGGCAAACTGTTCGACAATTTCCGCAACGGCAACTATATGGACACGGTCAAGACCATGTTCTTCCGCTCGCTCTATATTATGCTGTGGAGCCTGTTGTTCTACATACCCGGCATCATCAAGGCGTATGAGTATTACCTGATTCCCTATCTGCTTGCCGAAAACCCGCATCTTGACCGCAACCGTGCCTTTGAGATCTCCAAGAAGACGATGGACGGCGAAAAGTGGAACCTGTTCGTGCTGGGTCTGAGCTTTATCGGCTGGTATCTGCTCGGTATACTGGCATGCGGCGTCGGTACGATGTTCGTTGTTCCGTATTATGAGGCAACTATGGCAGAATTCTATACCTGCATGCGTGCAAAGATGCTCTCCTTCGGCTATACCACTGAGGAGGAGCTGACCGGCGGTATGGGCGGCTTCGGTGCAACCACCTATACAGCACCGAATACGTTCAACAACGGCCCGGTAAATCCCAATAACAACGGCCCGGTTGATCCCTACAACAGCACACCGTCCAATCCCTACGGTGCTCCTGCAAATCCCTATGGTGCTCCGGCTGCTCCTGCAAATCCCTACGGCGCTCCGGCTGCTCCTGCAAATCCTTATGGCGCTCCGGCTGCTCCTGCAAATCCCTACGGCGCTCCGGCTGCTCCTGCACAGGAGAATGGTGCGGTATCGCTGGATAAGGCACAGACCGATATGCCCGGTATCACACAGGATGCCTTTGGCAATCCGGTCGGCAGCAACGGATTCCCGGATCCGGCTGCACCGTCGGATAACCGTGTATCGCTGGATAAGCCTGCGGGTTCTTCCGATGATACCAACGACCAGAAGAATTTCTGATCTCTGCGCAGAAACCCCGGTGATTCCGGGGTTTCTTTCTACTGCAAAATGTAAATGCTATTGACAAATCGGTGAAAAGGTTGTATAATAAGAACAGTTCATCAATTCCCTGAAGGAGGCTTACCCATGCCGAAACGTGATCGGATTGAATATGTCTGCACAGAATGCGGCCATTCCAGCACCAAGTGGAACGGCTGTTGTCCCGGCTGCGGCAAATGGAATACCATGGAGGAAGTGCTCTCCTCGGAGCTGCCTGCGGCAGGCGGCAGCCGGAAATCCGTGGATCTTTCCGGACGTATCCGGAAAATCGGAGACATCCGCATGGAGCAGGAAATCCGCTATAGCACCGGCTGCGGTGAGCTTGACAGAGTGCTCGGCGGCGGGCTGGTCAAGGGCTCGATTGTGCTGCTCGGCGGTGAGCCGGGTATCGGAAAATCCACGCTGCTGCTGCAAATCTGCCAGTTTCTCGGCAGGGAGCACAATGTGCTCTATGTCTCAGGCGAGGAGAGTGCAAGGCAGCTTGGCCTGCGGGCAGAGCGCCTTGGTGTGAAGTCGGACAGACTCTTTATCCTGACGGAGACAGATGTACAGGCGGTCTGTGATACAATTGCTTCTGCAAAGCCGGATGTGGTCATCATCGACTCCATCCAGACCATGCAGATTACGCAGATTTCCTCGACACCGGGCAGCCTGACACAGGTGCGGGAATGCACGAATCTGCTGATGCATACGGCAAAGCGGCTCGAAATCCCGACCTTCATTGTCGGACATGTCAACAAGGATGGCGCCATTGCGGGGCCGAAGGTCATGGAGCATATTGTGGATACGGTGCTGTTCTTTGAGGGCGAGCGCCATATGAGCTACCGGGTGCTGCGGGCGGTGAAGAACCGCTTCGGCTCGACGAATGAGATCGGCGTGTTCGAGATGCAGGACAAGGGGCTGAAGGAGGTTGAAAATCCCTCCCAGATGCTCCTTGCAGGACGGCCGCTCGGCGTTTCCGGCACCTGCATTGCCTGCGTGATGGAAGGCTCCCGGCCGATTTTAGCAGAGGTGCAGACGCTTGTCTCCAAAAGCGGCTTTTCTGCGCCAAAGCGCACGGCAACGGGCTTTGACTACAACCGGATGTCGCTGCTCTTAGCGGTGCTTGAAAAGCGGTTCGGGCTCAATTACGGCGCTTTAGATGTGTACCTGAACATTGTCGGGGGCTTTAAGCTCGATGAGCCGGCGGGTGATCTGCCGGTGGCGCTGGCGCTGTATTCGTCACTGACAGAAAAGGCACTCCCGGACAAGCTCCTTGCCATCGGAGAGGTCGGACTTGCGGGGGAAATCCGCAATGTATCGCATATTGTCCAGCGTGTGCAGGAGGCAAAGCATATGGGATTTGAGGCGTGCATCGTGCCGAAGCCATCGCTCCCGGCGCTTCCCAAGAGTACCCGGAACCTGCGTATTTTCGGCGTGAGCAGCCTGCGCCAGGCGTTCAACGTTCTGGCCAAGCTCGAAAGTGAGGCGAGTCAAAATGACGGATAAGAGATATATGCTGTATGATGAAAAGCCGAGGCTGCATCCGGCACGGAAGATGCTGCTGCTGCTGATTCCGATTCTGAGTGTGGCGGTGGCATATGCGGTCTATGATTACCTTGGCGCCAGCCGGGTAGGCTCCTCCAGCAAGCTTGGCGAGGTCTATTCCACAAGATTCGCCGGTCATAAGGGCTATGTCTGGTGCCTGCGTGACAGGAACGGCAATGTGCTGACCCACGGCATGAGCGATGACAAGCCCTATATCTTTGAGAAAGGCGACACCGTTTCGATCACATTCAGCGAGCGGGGGTTCGGACTGGATAACGAATATTACACAGAGACGTATGACCTCACGCAGAATCCTGCGGCTGTACTGGACGAGCCTGCCGAACGTCCGCTGCTGGATCTGCTGACCTATACGGGGCACAGACGGTTTCCGGATGTGGACACGGGCTCGGCGTATATCCCCGTAAAGGATATTACCCTGAACGGCCATACGCTGTACCATTGGGGGATGCAGGGCGAGAACGGCGAGCTGGAATGGAGCCAGGGCAGCAAGACAATCCCGGAGGTCGTTTCCGACGGGCAGGAGATTGAGGTATACTACACAGGGTATGCGGATTCGTTCTATGCGACCGATGCGGACGGACAGGCCTATCTGATGTATTTTGAGCCGGAGAGCGGCTGGTGCTCCCATGATTATGCCCTGTTCGAGGACGGCAGGGTCAAAGTGGAGCAGGCAATGGGCAGCTACAGCTTCCACAATATCCTGTACTACGACGGCAAAACGGACGGCTTTGTCAATGACGGGCCTGTGGAGGATCCGGACAATTTCTACGGCTGCATCCCGGTCTATGAGCGGGCAAAGGCAGAGGTCACAAAGCCCTATGATCTTGTGACGTTCCGGATTGATCTGACGATGGGGACGAATCCGGAGATTCTCAGCTATGAAGTGACATTTGCGGATGAGGAGACGGATGACAGGACGATAGTCTATCTGACCGCAGACGGTGAGACGCTGCTGGTGCTTGACGGGGTGCCCCATGATATCTCACAGGACAGCGAATGAGGTGAATGCTATGGCAAAATACACGATTCTGCGCATTTATGAGGAGGATCACGGCTGCGAGGGCATCCAGCCCGGAGAGGAGCCGATGGATGAGGTGCTCCTGCGGGATGAAAACGGCAAAGAGGTCTGGAAAAAGCTCCCCGACCTCTGGCTGTTGCAGAACGGCCTGGATGAGGGCGATACGGTGGAACTTGATACCTGATGAAAAGCCGCTTCCGGAACCTCCGGAAGCGGCTTTGTGCGGTATTGCCTTAAAGCAGTGCCCGTTTCATCAGGGCAAGATCGAAAATGTCGATGATGCCGTCGCCGTTCATATCGGCTGCATCCGGATCCTTCATGCTGGTCTCCGTGTGCAGCCATTTTTGCAGCGCCACAAGATCCAGCACGCCGAATTCGCCGTCTGCTGTCACATCGCCGGCAGCGGGTGTGAACCAGAATTTGTCCACATTGAACAGGTAGCCCTCCTCACCCCTGCAAACCAGATACAGATCCTGCATGCCCTTGCAGCCGGCAGTCTTGCAGGAGAATTCCTCGAAGATCTCCCAGTCGCCTGTCACATCAATGTCGCACTTCCCCACTACAGGCCCCGATGCGCTGCCGAGATGCAGCTCCAGTGTGCCGCCTTCGCCGCTGCTCGAACCCATGACATGGAACTGCGATGCCCCACGGCTGAAATCCACATCATAGAAGGCGAATACGCCGCCGTCCTGGATGTAGCCGACATCGCTGAAGGTGTCCTTGTGCTCAGCACGGACGCCGCCGGTCATGATATCGGCATTTTCGGCTTCGATCGGCGGATCGTAGGGGTTGATTCCCATTGCTTCCGCATCCGATGCGCCCCAGAGCTCAAACTCGCAGATCTTTGTGCCGCCCGTGTAATCCTGGGTCGGCTGCAAGAGCTCCAGACGGAAATACTGCGCTGTGACAGGCTTGACGGTGCGGACGAGAGAGGTCTTGGTGTTGCCGAAAACCTCATCGGCATCGGTGAATTCCGTGCCATCGGTACTGTATTGCAGCTTGAAATCACGGGCGTTGTAATTGCCGCCGCCGAAATGTACGCCCCAGCGCTCGATGGTCTTCTTTTCACCGAGATCGACCGTCAGCCGGTAGCTCCTGGCACCTGCTGCTGCTTCCCAGGCGGTTGCGTCGGAGCCGTCAATGGCGGCTGCGCCCTCGCCGGAGACCTTGCCCTGCGGGGCAATGTTGCCGAGGCGCTGTGCCTCGTCCACAAGCCGGAGTCTGCCGTCAAGATGATATTCCTCGCCTGCCTTTGTCTCGAAGCTGATGCGGCGGCTGCCGCAGCGGACATTGCAGACATTGCCGGACTTTGAGAGAATTGTGGCACCGGTCAGTGCGCCGTTTTCCCATGTGAGCGACGTGATCTCGAAATTGCCTCTTGCGCACAGACCGTTCACATGGCCGGTGCTCCAGACAGAGGGAAGTGCCGGCAGGAGTGAGATCTCATCGTTCTGGCTCTGGAGGAGCATTTCCGTCACGCCGGAGGTAAAGCCGAAATTGCCGTCGATCTGGAACGGCGGGTGCGCATCCCAGAGATTGGCATAGAGTCTGCCGCTCTCCGTTCCGTTGACCGGCGAGATCAGGAGCTTTACGAGGTTGTAGGCGTGCTCGCCGTCCTCCAGTCTTGCCCAGCAGTTGAGCTTCCACGCCTCTGACCAGCCTGTGCCGGCATCGCCACGGTGTTCGAGAGCGGTTGCCGCTGCCGCAGAGATTGCCGGATTGGTCGAGGGGCTGTATTCGTTGCCGGGGAACAGGCCGTAGATATGCGAGATATGACGGTGTGTCTCATTCGGATTGTCCCAGTCATATGCCCATTCCATGAGCTGGCCGTATTTGCCGGCTGCCGGGGGCTTGATGCGGGAGAGCTTGGAGGCGATGCTGTTCTTGAATTCCTCGTCCGTGCCGAGAATATCAGCAGAATGCACGGTCGCATCAAATAGCTCACGGGTGATAGCGTTGTCCATTGTCACACCGTAGGAGCAGTGGACATTGTCGTTGTAGGCATAGCCCGGCAGCCCCAGTTCCGGGGAGGCGCTCGGACTGATGACCATGTAGGTCTGGCCGTCAATTTCCTGCGGAATCATGAGCGCATTCAGGAATGCTGCACTGCCCTTGATAACAGGGTAGACCTCCCTGAGATAGGCTTCGTCCTGGTTGAACCGGTACGCATCATAGAGCATATTGGATATCCAGGCGCCGCCGGTCGGCCACATGCCCCACTGGCCGTCAATCGGGCCGGTGCGGTTCCAGAGGTCGGTGTTGTGGTGGAGCACCCAACCCTCGTCGATGCCGTACTGCACCTTTGCAGTCTGGTGGCCGGAAACAGTCAGCGCCTTTGCCTTTTCTACGAAGGGTGTGAAGCATTCCGGCAGATTGGTCGTCAGTGCCGGCCAGTAGTTCATCTCGTAATTGATATTGGTTGTGGATTTGCTGCCCCATGCCGGTGCGGAGTACTTGTTCCAGATGCCTTGCAGGTTCATTGCCTGACCGTCACGGGAGCCGGAAATCATCAGATAGCGCCCGTACTGGTAGAGCGTTTCGACCATTTTCGGGTCGTTGGTTTTGCCGAATTCCTGGATCCGGGTCGGGATGGTCTTGGCATTGGCCGCTTCACTGTCGCCGCCGAGGTCGAGATCCACTCGGTGCATCATTTCGCTGAAATCTCCGGTGTGGCGCTGGTAGAGCTCGTCATAGCTCATGCCGGCAATGGCTTGCAGATCCTTCGCAGAATCGCCTTTCTCATCGCCGTTACAGGTTCTGGCGTCAATGAAATTCGTCCGGATTGCCGTGACGAGCACGACGGAATCCGCCCCGCTGACACTGAGCCTGCCCTTGTCGCTGCTGAGCGTACCGCCCTCCGGGAGCACTTTCGTGCGGGAGCAGTAGTACACGGCGCCCTTTGTCCAGCAGTCGTCATCGCCGTGGCCGGTCGCCACGAGCGTATCACCGTCCACCGCCACATTGCCGTTGAGCAGGCCGTCATAGCCGATGGAGCAGGAAACACCGCCCGCACTTTCGCAGGTGATGCGCATGACCATGACCTGATCGGGATGGCTTACAAAGCTCTCCTGCTTGTAGCGCTTGCCGCCGCAGGTGTAGGTCGTTGTCGCAACACCGGTGTTCATGTCGAGCTGGCGGGCGTAGTCGCTCACATTCTCGTGCCCGGATGCGATCTTGAGCATGCCGACCTTCTGGTACTTGGCCTGGCCGCCGCCGATCATCTTTGACCCGATGATGGCGTTTGCCTCCTTGTACTTGCCCTGGGCAAGGAGCTCCTGCACCTCCTTCAGATGATCCGCAGCACCCTCCCGGTCATTCGAGCCGGGGCCGGCGCTCCAGACGGTGCATTCGTTGAGGTCGATCCATTCGGTCGGGGTATTGCCGTAGACCATCGCACCGATGCGCCCGTTGCCAAGCGGGAGTGCCTTGTAGAATGACTCGTCATTGTCGAAGGCATTGTCGGTGCTGTGGGTGCCGGCCTGTGTGGTGTAGTGCATGACCAGGTCAGGATCATAGCGATCCTGTGCTGCGCTGGCGGTCAGCTCCGGTGTCTGTACTGCTGCGGACGGCCACACTGTGAGCAGCATGGCCGCTGCGCAGGCAAGTGCAGCGAATTTCTTTCCAAGCATACATAATCCCTCCAATGTTTCTGTCGCTGCCATGCAGGACTTCTGCATGGCGCCTCTGAAAGAGACTGCGGTGTTTCGCAGTGCTGCACAGTCTCGTTTCTCCGTTCTGTTGTGGTGCACAGCCGGTGACGCACCGGATTCCGGCATCTGCATAATTTTCATAATTGTAGCACAAAATGCATGAAAAATCAAGATATTCATAAAATAGTCCACATAAATCATGATAAATTCAGGATAAATCAGTACGGAATTACCAGATCGGATTGACAGA
>JAFXOO010000429.1 GCA_017528675.1 Oscillospiraceae bacterium
GCGGTAGTCCTCCATTGCACGCTTCCGGATGCGCTGTTGCAGATCCTGATAGGCACCCTCATCTGCCTTTCCAAGCAGCTCCACAACGGTATTCCAGTCCAGCTCAAGCTTATAACGCACCGCTCCCTGCACCGTCACATCGACCGTGCGGGTGTTCCAGTTGAAATAGCCGCCTGCCCTCCATTTCAGAACCGCATCCGTGCCCGGCGGAAACAGAAGCGCAAAGGCAACCAGACAGCCGATGATGTCACAATTCTGATAGCTTTCGATGGTATAGGAAGTCCCGCTGAGCATGCCGGCAAACTCATACCACCTGCCGCTGTCATCCACCCGGTAAACACGGTAATTCTCATAATCCTCCGGCGCCAGTCCAAGCTCAGACAGGTCGAATGTCATCTGAAATGTCCCCGGCAGGAGTTCGTCATCCGCAAGCCCTGCATCAAGATGCCAGGCATGCAGGATATAGGAAAACGGCTCAATCCGGTCAAGCACATCCTGCCTTGCTTCCCGCTGTTCTTCAGCGAGCTCCTCCATTCTGAATTCCCGGTCACGGTCAAGTGCATTCTCCCCTGCCGAGATCACGACACCCGGCACCGGCGTGATTTCAAACGCCTTGCTGTGCCCCTCTGCCATCGGATCAGATTCCGCCGGCATGCCGCTCTGCTTCCCCATCAGGAGCGGCACGAGAAAGCCCGGCATGCCGAGTCCCGTCACTACCAGCGCCAGAACCAGTGTAAGGCAGAGCAGCACTACGGGAAAGCTTCGTTTCATCATGGAGCCGTCACCTCCCCTGTCTCCTTCTCCTCGGATGTGAACCAGTCCTTTGCCATGCCGTGGTATGCATTCCGGAGCGCCATCTCGGCACTGTGGGCGTCCTCTGCCGCAGTGGCATCCTCCATCCTGCTGAGCTCCTCCCGGACAGCAGCCATCTCTCCGGCGGAAAGCGTTGGCTCCACGGTCAATCGCTGTGTTTCATGGCTGACAGACGGCGCAGATCCGGACGAGCGGGACCATGAAGCCAGAATTGCCTGTACATTGCCAGGAATTTTCCAGATACCTATGCCCACAAGCCCCACGCACAGTACAATCAGAATGATCCGCAGCACAAGGAAACCGTTTCCGCCGCCCGTTCTGCGCCTGTTCCGGCGGCCAGCCGGGGCGGAATGCCGTGCCGGCGGAGCTGCGGTTCTTGTGCCGCAGTAACGGCAGAAATTTGCCCTGTCAGGGATGTTTCTCCCGCATCGTCTGCATTTCATAGGCCGCTCCTTTCTGCACTGACGGTTCCTACGGACGCATCATGCCAACCGTTGCCTGCTCGCCGGACGGGGCAGTGAATGTTCCGACCGCATACTGATATTGTCCGATCTGATAGAAATAGTCGATGGTGAAATTGCCGGGGCCTGTCGTCTGGATACCGCTGCCCCATTCATAGCCCGTGAAGATGCTGTTCTCAGTATCCTCCTCGTTGATCGGCTCCTCGCCGTTGTACCAGAGCAGGTACCAGATCAGATTCACACGAATTTCCCCGTCAACGTCGCTGATGACCACATTTGTAAGCTGTGTTGTGGATTCGTTGTAGTACAGACGGCACTTCCATGCGCCGGTGCATGCTTTGCCGAAGTCAATGTATTCTGCTCCGGCAGGAGCTCCTGCCTCAGCGGCATTTGCCACCCATTTCATTTCATCAATTGTCGGATGCGCAAAGGTTGAAATCGCCGGGAACCCATCGCCGTTGAGCTCTCCGCCTTCCTCAGACAGCTCCGCCGGCTCAGCCGAATGCGCCTCTGCCGCAGGCTCAGTGGCTTCTGGCATCTCTGTGGTTCCGGATGGCATGACGGACTCCTCGGAGGCGGCAGTTTCAGCAGGCACTGCGGTAGTCTCGCTTCCGTCAGGAGGCTGGGTATTGCGGTGCAGCGGATCAAGGTCACTGTAGCAGATCTGGCTGTCCAGCTCTGCAAGATAGTCCGCATCCATGAAATCGGCAGCAAATCTGCCCGGCCGCACCAGATAGATCATCCACGGCATTTCCGATGTCTGTCCGCCCGGCTCAAAATAACCTGCCCCCACCTGCAATCCGCTCTCCCAATGGGAGAAGCAGACGATACGGATGGTATCCGTGCCATCCGAGACTGTCATAGAACCGGACGGATTCCAGGTACCCCGATAAACGGTATTCGGCAGCGATGTCTCGTCCTCGCTGGTCTTTTCCAACGCATCAAAGAGCTGATACCAGTCGAGCGTCAGCACAGCGGCACCGTCTGTCGTGATTTCAAGCGCTCCGTTGAGATAGCGTTCCTTATCCATACCGGTATAGTGAATCTGCACAATCCACCCGCCGCAGAGTGCCTCCGGCTGAAGGATATACTTTCCGTTCCGTTCAGCAGAATCTCGCAGATCCTTCTCGTCCGCA
>JAFXOO010000430.1 GCA_017528675.1 Oscillospiraceae bacterium
ACCGCTGACCGTCCGGACGGCAAGCTGATTCTAGTGACAGCGATCAATCCCACGCCCGCCGGCGAGGGCAAGACGACTGTCAGCGTTGGCCTTGCACAGGCAATGGCGAAAATCGGCAAGAAGGCCATGCTTGCGCTGCGTGAGCCGTCGCTCGGCCCGGTATTCGGCATTAAGGGCGGTGCAGCAGGCGGCGGCTATTCCCAGGTTGTGCCGATGGAGGACATCAACCTGCATTTTACCGGCGACATCCACGCTATGACCGCTGCCAACAACCTGCTGTGTGCACTGCTCGACAACCACATCCAGCAGGGGAATGCGCTGCGCATCGACACCCGCCGCATCCTGTTCAAGCGCTGCATGGACATGAATGACAGAGCCCTGCGCAACATTGTGATTGGCATGGGCGGCAAGGCCAACGGCGTGCCCCGTGAGGACGGCTTCCAGATCACCGTGGCATCCGAAGTGATGGCGATTCTGTGCCTTGCCTCCGACCTTGACGACCTCAAGCGCCGCCTCGGTGACATCATGGTCGCCTACAACATGGACGGCGAACCGGTCTATGCAAGGGATCTGCAAGCACAGGGCGCTATGACGGCGCTTCTGAAGGACGCACTCAAGCCGAATCTTGTGCAGACCCTTGAGCACACGCCGGTGCTCATCCACGGCGGCCCCTTCGCCAACATTGCCCACGGCTGCAACTCCGTGCGTGCGACCAAGCTGGCGCTGAAGCTGGGCGATTACTGCATCACCGAGGCGGGCTTCGGCTCTGACCTCGGCGCTGAGAAATTCTTCGACATCAAGTGCCGGTTTGCCGGTCTGAAGCCGGAGTGTGTTGTGCTCGTGGCAACCGTCCGTGCGCTCAAGTACAACGGCGGCATGGACAGAGCCGCACTCACCACACCGGATGTGGAGGCGCTTTCCAGAGGCATTGTCAACCTCGGCACACACATCGAGAACATGCACAAGTACCATGTGCCGGTCGTTGTGGCGATCAACCGCTTCCACACGGACAGTGATGAGGAGCTGCAATATATCGCTGATTTCTGTGCAAAGATGGGCGTGGAGACATCCATGTGCGAGATCTTCGCCAAGGGCGGCGAGGGCGGCACCGATCTGGCGCAGAAGGTCTGCGATGCCATCGAAAAGGCAGGCGGCAGCAAGTTTGCACCGCTCTACAGCACAGAGCTTCCCATCAGGGAGAAGATCGAGACCATCGCCCGTGAGATCTACCGTGCCGACGGCGTGCGCTTCACAGCGAAGGCAGCCAAGTCCCTCGCAGAATTCGAGGCACTCGGCTATGACAAGCTGCCGGTCTGCATCGCCAAGACCCAGTACTCCCTCTCCGATGATCCCAAGAAGCTCGGCAAGCCCGAAAACTTCCAGATCACCGTCAGCGAGGTACGTCTTTCCGCTGGCGCAGGCTTCATCGTGGCGCTGACCGGCGACATCATGACCATGCCGGGTCTGCCGAAGACGCCTGCGGCATTCAACATCGACTGCGACAACGAAGGCCATATCAAGGGGCTGTTCTGATGCAGTTCATCTGGAATACCGCATCCCCGGAGGAGACAATTGCGCTGGCGCAGAAGATCGGCGCAAGGCTGCATCCCGGCGACCTCATCGCCTACCGGGGCGACCTCGGCGCAGGAAAGACCACCTTCACCCGTGGACTGACGCTTGGCATGGGGCTGGGCGACTGCGTGACAAGCCCGACCTTTGCGCTGGTGCATGATTACGGGGGAAAGCTCATCCATTTCGACATGTACCGCATAGCGGACGAAAATGAGCTCGAAACCACGGGCTTTTATGACTATCCGCAGGACGAATGTGTCTTTGCGGTGGAATGGTCGGAGAACATCGTCGGCGCACTTCCGGCGCACACGATGTTCCTGACGATTGAGCGCACCGGCGATGAAGCACGGCGCATCACACTGGAAGGAGATGAGCGCTTTGCGGATCTTGGGACTTGACACCTCCGGAAAGGTCGCATCTGCGGCAGTTTTGGATACAGAGCGGGACTTGCTGCTCGGTGAGCGCTCGCTGTATACGACCCGTGGCCATTCGCAGGTCATTCTGCCGATGGCGGAGGCACTGCTGAACGACTGCGGCATGACATTTGCGGATGTGGACTGCTATGCGGTTTCGGTCGGGCCGGGCTCCTATACGGGTCTGCGCATCGGCATTGCGGCCGTACAGGGGCTTGCGATGCCGGAGAACAAACCATGCATCGGCGTCTCCACGCTGGAAGCGATGGCGGCACGGTGCTTCGGCAATGAGAACATCCTGGCGGTGATGCATGCCCGGAATGATCTGTTCTACTGTGCATGGTTCTCGTATGAGATCTACATGGAGTATGACCCGAAGTATATCGACCGCCAGATACCGGACGAGCTACAGACGGCAGCACAGATTGCCGGCGTCATTGACAGAATGTCCCGCCGCATCATCGTCGTCGGTGACGGTGCGGAGGAGCTCATCCGGCAGTATGAAGCGATGGGACATGCAGGGCAGACGATCCTGCGGCCTGCACCGCCCTTCCTGCGGTTACAGGCGGCATCCGGCGTCTGTCACTGTGCAGCGAAGTACATCGCAGAACATGAGGAACTCCCCACGGCTGCCGACCTGACGGCAAGCTATCTGCAAGCGGTCAACATCACCAGAGCCGGCGAAGGAGCGAAATGAGTACGGAACTGAAGCTGCTTCCCGATGCTCTGACGGTCTGTAAGCTGCGCAGCACCGCAGTGATCGACCTGAGCCGGGAATTGTACTTCATCGGACGCACGGACGAGGAAATTTCACTTGTCTGTAAAACTGAGGAAACGCCCTTAGACACCCTCGAACGCAGCGACGGCTGGAGGGGGTTCCGGATCCAGGGTGTTCTTGATTTTTCGCTGACCGGGATTCTGTCGAAGCTTTCGGAAATCCTTGCAGCGCAAAAGATCGGCATTTTTGCGGTGTCTACCTATAACACGGACTACATCCTCGTGAAAGCGGAAAATCTGGAGAAGGCTGTCCGTGCGCTGGAGAATGCCGGTTATCCGTTTATCCAATAGAAATACTGAAAGGAAGCGTAGGACTTATGATAGCAATTGGCTGTGACCATGCTGCCATCTCACTGAAACAGGCGATTATGGCGCATTTAGACGAACAGGGCATTGCCTATAGCAACCTCGGCACGGACGGCGATCCGTGCGACTATCCGGACATGGCAAAGGCTGTGGCGGAGAAGATCATCTCCGGTGACTGTGAGCGGGGCATACTGCTTTGCGGCACCGGCATCGGCATGAGCATGGCGGCGAACAAGATTCCCGGCATCCGTGCGGCAGTCTGCAACGACTGCTTTTCCACAAGGTACACCCGGCTGCACAATGATGCGAACATCCTCTGCATGGGGGAGCGTGTCATCGGGCAGGGGCTGGCGCTGGAGCTGGTAGACATTTTCCTGACCACCGGCTTTGAAGGCGGCCGCCACCAGCGCCGTGTGGACAAGATTACCGCACTGGAGAATCACTAACCGTCATCTGTACCCAAAGATGCAGGTGCAGGAGGCTCAGCCTCCTGCCGAGGGAGGTTTAGGAGGGGCGAGCAGCCCCTCCTGAGCCGGCGAAAGCCGGCAAACACTTAGCATAACAGGAGGAAATCATTATGGCAAGTCTGCATGTTATCGACCACCCGCTCATTCAGCACAAAATTTCGCTGATGCGGGATAAAAACACCGGAACCAAGGAATTCCGTGAGCTTGTCTCCGAGACGGCAATGCTCATCTGCTATGAGGCGACCCGTGATCTGCCGCTCAAGGAGATTGAGATGGAGACACCGCTGTGCATGGCAAAGACCAAGATCGTATCCGGCCACAAGCTGGCATTTGTGCCGATTCTGCGTGCAGGTCTGGGCATGATCGAGGGCGTGACCTCGCTTGTTCCGGCGGCCAAGATCGGCCACATCGGCATGTTCCGTGATCCGGAGACCAAGGAGTCCGTCAAGTACTACTGCAAGCTTCCGGACGACATCGCTGAGCGGGATGTCATTCTTATAGATCCCATGCTTGCAACCGGAAATACCGCTGTTGCCGCCATCACAGAGCTCAAGAAGCTCGGCGTGAAGAATATCAAGTTCATGTGCATCATCAGCTCTCCGGAGGGCGCTGCTGCCATCATCCAGAACCACCCGGATGTGGATATTTACTGCGGCACGATGGACCAGGGTCTGAATGAGGACAAGTACATTGTTCCGGGTCTTGGCGATGCGGGTGACCGCATCTTCGGCACCAAATGAGGCGGGGAAAATGGTTTGCCGGCTGCGTGGCGTCACTGCTGACGGCGCTCTGTCTGCTGCCGTGCAGTGCTGCTGCCGTTGACGTCACAGAGGGGCGTGCAGACGGGCTCACAGACGGGCTGGACGCCGTGGTCAGGAGCTACTCCCGGAACTGCGCCGTTCAGTTGCAGACCTATGACGGCGATACCATCTACAGCCACAATCCGGAGCTGATTCTCTCCGGTGCAAGCGTCATTAAGCTGCCGTATGCAGTCTATGCCTGCGGGCAGATTGAGGAGGGCGTGCATACGCTTGACGAGACAATGACCTATACGAAAGAATGGTATCACGGCGGCTCCGGCATTATCCGCAAAAACGGCTACGGCAAGGTGTATACCATCCGGCAGCTCCTCGATTATTCGCTGCGGTATTCGGACAATGTCGCCTATGATATGCTTGTGGAGCTGTTCGGCATTGACGGATTCAACGAAACAATCGCCGCCTGGGGCTATGATGTGTCCATTGGCACGCCGTCGCCCCGGTTTCCCGGACTGTATGCGGATTTCGTGACCGACTCCATGCGGCGGATGCAGGAACACTGCCACGACAGCGAAAGCTGGGAGGTCTGCTGGACGGCGCTGCTTGAATCCGAGGACATCATTGTCCGGGACTATTACCCGGAGGAGACAGTGCTGGCGGTCAAGTACGGCGAAGTCAGCTCCGTTCACCATGAGGTGTGCTATGTGGACGGCGAAATTCCCTATATCCTGACGATTATGACGGCAACTGCCTATGACAATCCGGATGAAGCGTTCTTCGGGAAAATCGTGGATCAGGTGACCCAGCTCCTTCCGGCCTATGCGGAAACTGCCCCGGATCCCGGTGATGTGGATTACAGCCGGTCGGTCAATGCCTCCGATGCATCCCGTGTGCTGATTGCTGCGGCAAAATTCGGCGCAGACGGCGAACTTGGGCTGTCCGGGCGGCAGCAGATTGCCGGCGATGTCAACCGTGACGGCGAGGTGAATGCGTCCGATGCGGCACTGATTCTGCAATATGCCGCTGTTTCCGGCGCCGGAAGCGAGATTGCGGCAGCCGATTATTTCGGGCTTGTGGAGGATGAATGAAATATCGCATATTTCGCCTATAGATATTGTAGGAAATATGCCGCCGAAAACCGGCGTTTGTTCTTGACAAATGCTGCGGGATGTAGTATAATGAACTTAGCGGCATAGCTCATAACAGTGTGCGTCTGCACACGAAAATACCCTTATCAAGAGTGGCTGAGGAACAGGTCCTGTGAAGCCCGGCAACCTGGCAAAACGCCGATGGTGCCAAATCCTGCGGTATTACCGAGAGATGAGGAATGAATAGAACCATTCACAGCATCCGGGGTAATCCGGGTGCTGTTTTTGTCGCATTTCCGGCTTTTCCGGCTTTTCCGGCAGTCCGGAGGAGCCTGTCTGCAATTTTCAACAGGAG
>JAFXOO010000431.1 GCA_017528675.1 Oscillospiraceae bacterium
CGGCACATCTGCTTGCATCTTTTCCGTCATCTTGCACAGAAATTCCTTGCTGGGCGCCAGCCCAGCGGCGTCATTTCTATACAATCTGACGAAAAATCTGACTGCGCATCTGCACCACCAGCTCTGTGCGGTGTTGCCTATACACCTTTATTTTACAATAGATTGTCGGATTTGTCAAGTATTTTTTAAAAACCGGACTATCACACGGCGGCAGCCTTCAGAGGATAGCAGGTCATGGGGGCGTACCGCACCGGGACAGTCATCCGGTATACCTATTATAATATATATACATTCAGCTCACATCCACAAAAAGCAGGCCGACCCGGTCTGGCAACCGGGTCGGCTTGCTTTTACCAAATGAGCATAACGCATCGTTTATCTTCTGGCGTAGATGATATCGCCAAGCATCAGATCCCGCTGCAATGTTACAGGCTTCGTATCCTTGTCGATGACAACAAGCTCGATGCCCATAATCCATGCAAAATCACGGATTGCCTGTGCAGTCACTTCATACGACAGTACCGTGTGATGTGCACCGCCTGCAACAATCCAGCAGGTCAGGCCATCCAGGAAGGACGGCTCCGGGCGCCACATCGTCCTTGCAACCGGCAGATTCGGCATATCCTGGAACGGCTTCTCGCAGGTCACATCCTGTGCAATGAGCCGCAGTCTGCCGCCGACGTCGATCAGGGAAATCGCCTTCGCCTTGCCTGCCCTGCCCTCGAAAACGAGACGGGCAGGTGCTTCCCTGTTGCCGATGCCGAGATGATGGACTTCAATGCGGGGCTTATCCGCCGCAATACTTGGGCATACCTCCAGCATATGCGAGCCGAGAATCAGCTCGTGCTTATAGTCATAGGTGTAATCCTCCATGAATGAAGTCGCACCGTCCGGATACATGGCCTTGAGAATCGCTGTCATACCGGCTGTTTTCCAGTCGCCCTCTGCGCCGAAGCCATAGCCCTTGTACATTAAATGCTGTGCTGCAAGTCCCGGAAGCTGCTTCATGCCGTGGAGATCCTGGAAGGTGTTGGAAAATGCCATGGCACCCTCACGGACGAGAATCCTCTCGATGGCAATTTCCTCACGGGCCTGATAACGGATCGCTTCAGTGTCCTTCTCCTCAAAGGTGTAAAGCGCTGCATATTCTGCCATCAGCTTGTCAATCTCGGCATCGGTTACCTTATTCATTTCCGCCACCAGATCACCGACTGCCCAAGTGTTGACCTGCCAGCCGAGCTTGATCTGTACTTCCACCTTATCGCCCTCGGTCACGGCTACCTCACGCATATTGTCACCGAAGCGCACAATCTTCAGGCTGCGGCTGAACTTGACACCGACTGCGGCACGCTGCCACTGCGCAATCTGCTCCTGCACCGCCGGATCCTTCCAGTAACCGGCAACGACAGTTCTCGGTGCACGGAGTCTTGCACCGATAAAGCCGTGCTCACGGTCGCCGTGTGCGGACTGGTGCAGGTTCATGTAATCCATGTCAATGGCTTCATTCGGAATGGTTTCGTTGAACTGCGTGTGCAGATGCAGCCACGGCTTCTGAAGGAGCGTCAGACCGTTAATCCACATCTTGGAAGGAGAGAAGGTATGGCAGAATGTGATGATGCCTGCGCACTCATCATCATAGTTTGCTTCCTTGACAATCTTCTCAATCTCCTCCTCAGTCTTGGCGGTCAGCTTGTATTCTACCGGGAACGGCAGCTTCAGACCTTCAACGATGATCCTGGAATCTGCCTCGACCTGGCGAAGTGTCTCCTCGCCGTACAAGAACTGTGAACCCGTGATAAACCAGAATTTTACCATGTCAATCATTCCTTTCAAATCAGATCTTCGCTGCTGCATGCTCCGCAGCAAGGCCGGCTTGATAATCTGTCATATATGCAGCAAAGCCCTCCGCATACGCCGGCTGAGGCGAAACTGTGCTTCCCTGCATATCCTTGAAGACAAAGTTGCTGAGGTAATCCTGCAACGATTGTGTCCGGTTTTCTCTTGTCATATAGGCAGCCAGAAGTGCAATGCCCCAGGCACCGCCCTCACCTGCCGACTGCATCAGCGTGATGTCTGCACCGAGTGCTGCCGCAAGAATGCTCTGGCTCGGTACCGGTGTCTTGAACAGGCCGCCGTGTGCATAAATCCGTTCGAGCTTCACCTGTTCTTCCTTCGTGAGAATATCCATGCCGATGGAGAGCGTTGCAACCGTCCCATAGACAAGGCTGCGTGCCAGATCTTCAATGCAAAAGCCGCTGTCCGGGCGGCGGAACAGAAGCGGTCTGCCCGCATCCAGCCCGGTCACAGGCTCACCGGCGTAATAGTTATAGGAAATAATCCCATCGCAGTCCGGTGCCCCCTTTGCAGCCAGTGCATAGATCAGGTCATAGAGCTGCGGCTTCGGAAGCTCTGTCCCGGCTGCCTTCATAAGGCCGCCGAACATCTTCACCCACGCATCAAAGTCCGTGGTACAGTTGTTGCAGTGCACCATTGCCACCGGATCTCCGCAGGGCGTTGTCACAATGTCAATCTCCCGGTGAACTGCCTTCAGGCTTTGCTCCAGGACAACCATTGCAAAAATAGAAGTCCCGGCAGAGACATTGCCTGTACGCTTTGCAATGCTGTTGGTCGCCGTCATGCCGGTCTGCGCATCACCCTCCGGCGGACAGAACGGAACACCAGCCCGGAAGGTTCCGGTCGGATCGAGGAGCTTTGCGCCTTCTTCGGTCAGTGTGCCGGCACAGGTACCCACGGGCACAATCTCCGGCAGGATGCTGCCAAGCTTCCGGGTAAAGCGGGTGCCCTGCGTCAGCCTGTCAAATGTCCCGGTCATTGCTGCATCATAACCGCAGGTTGCCGGGTCAATCGGGAAAATACCCGATGCATCACCAATGCCGATGACCTTCTCACCGGTCAGCAGATAATGCACATAGCCTGCGAGCGTTGTCATAAAGCAGATTCTGTCAATATGCGGCTCATCCTTCAGGATGGCCTGATAGAGATGGGCAATGCTCCAGCGCTGCGGAATGTTGAACGAAAATGCCTCTGTCAGCTTTGCAGCCGCTTCCTCGGTCATGGTGTTGCGCCATGTCCGGAACGGCACGAGCTGCTCTCCCGCCTCATCAAAGACAAGATAGCCGTGCATCATTGCCGATACGCCCAACCCTGCGGCGGATGTAAGCGCTACGCCATACTGCTTCTGCACATCTGCCATCAGATCCCGGAAGCAGTCCTGCAAACCCTTCCGTACTTCCTCAAGCGGATAGATCCAGACACCGTCTGCAAGTGTATTCTGCCAGTCATGGACACCCTGTGCGAGCGGCGCATGGCCCTCTCCGATGAGGACTGCCTTGATGCGGGTGGAGCCAAGTTCTATTCCGATGCAGGCCTTCCCTGCCCGGATCCATTCTGCACTGGTCATGATGTGCCCCCCTTCGGAACCTTTTCAATTGCCGCCGATGCATTGGCCTTCTTGCGGCGTGCGATGATGACGCTCTGGATTACCAGGAAGATACATAGCATTGCCGCAATCGTGATGCCCGTCCACCATGCCTGGTCAAGGCCGACCGATGCAACGATATTCTTGATGAGCTCCAGCGACAGCACACCGAACAGTGTACCGATGATATTGCCCACACCGCCGGTCAGCATGGTGCCGCCGATGATAGAGGCTGCAATGGCGTTCATCTCCGCACCCATCGCATGGGACGGCGAACCGGAGCCGACATGCATGAAGTACACAAAACCGCCGATTCCCGCAAGCAGGCCACAGATCACATAGGACACGAATGTGGTTCTCCTGACGTTGATGCCCAGCATCAGGGCGCTCTGCTTGTTGCCGCCGACTGCATAGAAGTTTCTGCCGAGCTTTGTCCATTTGAGCATGCAGAACAGCACCACAACGATCACCAGCGCCACAATGACGCCGATCTCTATGGTTGCCGGAATGAACTTGCCCTTGCGGGTATAGGAACCGAGCAGCGGGAGAATGATACGGCTGTCCTTGAGGGCAACGAAGGCTTCATTTTCCACATTAAAAGGATTGGTATGGACAATCGTGGTCATGCCTCTGGCAAAGAACATGCCGGCAAGTGTTACAATGAACGGCTGGATA
>JAFXOO010000432.1 GCA_017528675.1 Oscillospiraceae bacterium
GCGCAGCCAGATTTTTCGTCAGATTGTATAGAAATGACGCCGCTGGGCTGGCGCCCAGCAAGGAATTTCTGTGCAAGATGACGGAAAAGATGCAAGCAGATGTGCCGCCAAGCCGTCAGGCGGGCTTTGTGCGGTGTTGCCCTTGTGCCTGTCTCAGGAGGAATCATCATGAAAACAATCGGAATTATCGGCGCAATGCCCTCGGAGCTGATCGGCATCCAGTCCGTGCAGGAGAACCCCGTCAGGGAGGAAATTGCAGGCTACACCTTCGTCAGCAGCAGCCACGGAACGAACCGGATTGTAACTGCCTGCTGCGGCATCGGCAAGGTCAATGCGGCGGTCTGCACACAGATTATGATTGACCGCTTCGGTGCGGAGGAGATCATCAACACCGGCATTGCCGGCGGCATGAAGCAGGGCATCAAGGTACTGGAAATCGTCATTTCCACCAGCGTCCTGCCGCACGACCTGGATGCGCATTTCCTGAAGGATTACCCGCCCTATCATGCGGAATTTGAGGCGGATGAGAAGCTACAGGCACTTGCTGCGGCAGTCTGCAAGGAGAAGGGCATTGTCTGCCATGCGGGACGGATTGTCTCCGGCGATGCCTTCATCACAGACAGCGCTGTCAAGGCAGCGCTCACAGAGGCACACGACCCCTATGCGGTGGATATGGAGACCGCAGCCATCGGGCAGTGTGCGTGGCGCAACGGTGTGCCGTTCGTGAGTGTACGGTGCATCTCGGATCTGGCAGACGACGAAGGTGCCATGTCCTTTGACGAATTTGAGCATCTGGCTGCGGACAGGGTGGCTGAGATCGTGATGGCGATGTGCGGAGCGTCCGCATCGGCGCAGTCCTCCGCAGATTGACAAGCACTTCACATGAGTACACGCTGCCGCCCCGACAATGCCAACAACTTAAGGTATTTGTCGGCTTGCGCCGACTCAGGAGGGGCTGCTCGCCCCTCCTAAACCTCCCTCGGCATAAGCAGACAGCCAGCGAGCCTGCGAGCGCCGCTGGTCGCTTAAAGCGAAGCAGGGCGGTGACCGCCCTGCACCCGCAGATTATGTTCTGCTAAGTCGTTAGCATTGGCCGCCCCGAACCCTGCAAAATAGCTTTTTTGAAAGACTGAAGCGCCCTATGCCTTCCCAGGCATAGGGCGCTTGCTGTTCTGTGTGTCAGGCTTGTGTGGGGCGGCTCATTCGTTGACATAAACCGCTTTGATACGGCCGATATACATTTTATGCATGGGATCCTTGCTGTAATACGCCGTTTTCGTCTCCGGAAGCACGAAGCAGTTCTCATCGAGCATCTGGGCATAGACCTTCTCGCAGACAAATACGAGCCTTGCCTCGGCAAATGCCGGTGCGCCGCCGAGGGTGACAGGGGTCAGGCCGGTCTCCTTGACCTTATCCACATCCCTGCCGGAATGGCTGCCGCAGTAGCTCAGCACCTTGCGGTATTCCTCCGGCAGCACACTGATTGTGAACAGCGGGGATTCCTCCAGATATCCGAAGGTGTGGCGGTTCGTGCGGACATACGCCGTCACCGCAGGATCATTCCAGATCACACCCATTGCCCCCCAGGAACAGGTCATTGTGTTGAACTGCTCCGGTGTGCCGGCGGTCAGCAGAAACCAATCCTTGCCGATGGTCTCAAACGGATTGGCAGACAGCTCTGCCGTTGTTTTCTTGATAAATGACATGGTGCATCTTCCTTTCATGTACAATCTCTGTCGGCTGATGCAGGGTGCA
>JAFXOO010000433.1 GCA_017528675.1 Oscillospiraceae bacterium
CACCTGCGCAGACTGCGGCGCATCCGAGACACTCCTCGGTGATGTCACACTCGACGGCGTGATAGATGTCCGGGATGTCATCCTCCTCCAGAAATGGCTGCACGCCAGAACACAGAAAGGCGTAAGCTGCGCCGCTGCTGATATGAACGGCGATGGTATCCTCGATATTTTCGACCTTGCACTGCTCAAGCGCACACTGCTTGCCCGGAACTGACCATGCCCCCCTCCTCATCGGGGAGGGGGCTATATTTCGCAGGGGCTGCCGCCCCGAACCCTGCAACAGCTCTTTTTGACAGACTGAGAAGCCCCCTCCCTCCCGGAGGGGGCTTCTGTCCCGGCAGAAAAGGCAGCCTATGCTGCGGACTTTTTTGGGCATTTTCCTGAAACCATCGCCTTTTGCTTGCAATTGTGCAATATCTGTGCTATAATGTACAGTGTATAACTGTACCCCGGCCGCCAGGGGCGGCGCTTCAGAGAGAGAGAAAAGGAGACATTTTATGAATACAGATCAACTGCTGTGGTTTACCAAAGAGGCCCCGGATTTTGATCACGCCATCCCGGTCGGCAACGGCCGTATCGGCGGCATGGTATTCGGCGGTGCATCCCGGGAACTGATCCGGCTGAACGAAGATTCCATCTATTCCGGCGGCAAGCGCAACCGCCTTAATCCGGATGCCTATGAGGGCATGACCGAGATCCGTTCACTGCTTTCGGAGGAGAAAATCTCCGAAGCCGAGACGATTGCCTTTCAGAAAATGCAGGGCGTCACGCCAAACTCCCGCCATTATATGCCGCTTGGTGATCTGACCATTCACTTCAGCTTCACCGGCAAGGCAAGAGAATACCGCCGCACCCTTGATCTGACCGAGGCAGTGGCAGCCGTCACCTTCCACGATGATGCCGGCGTGCATTTCAGGCGTGAGGTTTTCTGCTCCTATCCCGCACAGCTCATGATCATCCATATGACCTGTGACACCCCCGGAAAGCTCAGCCTTTCCGCATCTCTTGACGGGCGTGAGGATTACTACGACTATAACCGTCCCGCAGAGCCTGGGGTTATCCTCTATACAGGCGGCTGCGGCAGCCGTGACGGCATTTTCTTCGCCGCTGGCATGACCATGCTTGCGAAAGGCGGCACCGTCCGTACAGTCGGCAATGCCCTGCAAGTGAGCGATGCGGACGAAGCGCTGCTGCTGCTCTCTGCCGAAACGAGCTTCTACTGCGGCGATGCCTATTGTGAGAAGGCGCTGGAACGGCTGCATGCCGTGACCGGTTCAGCCGACTCCGTAACGGCGCTTGCCGAGCAGCTCCGTGCCGGGCATGTGGCCGATTACAAGACGCTTTATGACCGTGTGCGCCTCGATCTCTACGACAACAGCGAGGGCGCAGCCGAAACGCTCCCCACCAACGAGCGTATCAGCCGGCTCAAGGGCAATGCCGATGACGACAAGGAATGCATTGCACTGATCCGTGACAACAAGCTGACCGTGCTCTACTTCCACTATGCACGCTATCTGATGATCTCCGCAAGCCGGCCAGGTTCCCAGCCAATGAATCTGCAAGGCATCTGGAACGATCAGATGTGGCCGGCATGGGGCAGCCGCTTCACCATCAATATCAATACCGAGATGAATTACTGGCCGGCGGAGGTCTGCAACCTCTCCGAATGCCATCTGCCGCTGTTTGATCTCATCGAGCGGATGCGTCCGGAAGGACGGCGGGCAGCGCAGGAGATGTACCATGCCAGAGGCTTCTGCTGCCACCACAATACAGACATCTGGGGCGACTGCGCACCGCAGGATCTCTGGATGCCGGCAACCATCTGGCCGATGGGCGCCGCATGGCTCTGCCTGCACATCTACGAGCACTACTGCTTCACCCAGGATCGTGACTTCCTCGAAGCACACTTTGATGCCATGTGCGAGGCAGCGGAATTCTTCACCGACTATCTCTTTGAAAACAAGCACGGCCAGCTCGTGACAGGGCCGTCTGTTTCACCGGAAAACACCTACATTACCGAGAGTGGTACAAGAGGCAGCCTGTGCATCGGGCCGTCCATGGACACCCAGATCATCACCGTTCTGTTCCGGAATGTGATTGAGGCATCCGCACTGCTCGGAAAGCGCCGGGAGCTTGCAGAACAGCTCTCCGCCATGCTTCCGAAGCTGCCGCCCATCTCAGTCGGCAAATACGGCCAGATCATGGAGTGGGCGGAGGATTATGACGAGGTGGAGATCGGCCACCGCCATATCTCGCAGCTCTTTGCACTGCATCCGGCAGACCTCATTCTCCCGCAGCGTGACCCGAAACTGGCGGCAGCAGCCCGTGCCACCATGATCCGGCGGCTGATTCACGGCGGCGGCCACACCGGCTGGAGCTGCGCCTGGATCATCAACATGTGGGCAAGACTGCATGATGCGGACATGGTTTACGAGAATTTCCGCAAGCTGCTGGCTCACTCCACCAATCCCAATCTGCTCGATTCGCACCCGCCGTTCCAGATCGACGGCAACTTCGGCGGTGCGGCCGGCATTGCCGAAGCGCTCCTCCAGAGCCACGGCGGCGAGCTGCATCTGCTCCCTGCCCTGCCCAAGAACTGGCACGACGGCTCTGTCACCGGCTTGCAGGCAAGAGGCGGCTTTGAGGTGAGCATGACCTGGAAGGACGGTAAGCTCACCCGTGCCGAGCTCCTCTCCCGCAACGGCAACCCCGTGATGCTGCGGACAGCAGGCGTTGTGAGCATCCAGCGCACAGATGACACCCGTGTCAGCGCCGAGCTGCGTGACGGCGTGGTTTGCTTCACAACAGAACCCGGCGCAAAGTATATCATCAAAACGTAAGCGGAAAACTGATCGTTACAGAAAAAGGGGAGACGACCATGGTTAGAAAATACAGGCTGCTGTCTGCGGCAGCCGCACTGCTCCTGATGGGGCTGATGTTTTTGCTGGTCTATGCCAAGCAGCATGGCCAGCCCGCCCGGACGGTATCGCTCGAATCCGCCGCTGACCCTGCACAGACCGCAGATGACACGGGGGATATTGCCCGGCTGACTACCGAATCCACCACCGAGTACCCGATTCCGAGCTATCCGCAGGTTGAGCTTTCGGTGGATCCGGTTGAGCCAACCGAAGCGGACATCCGTGTTGAGGCGGAGGAATGCAGCTATTCCGGCTCGCTCGAAGTAACCGATGCCAAGCCCGGCTATTCCGGTGACGGCTATCTTGCCGGCTTTTCCCAGTCGCCCGGTGATGCCTGCACCGCCACCATTGAGGTGCCTGCGTCCCAGCACTATGACGTTACCATCAGCGTCAGTGCCGAACAGCCCGTCACCAATGCCCTGCTGCTCAACGGCGAGAAGATCGGGGAATTCACCATCAAGGAAAACGAGCATTTCGTCCGTGTGACCTTCTCCGGCGTGTACATCAAGGCCGGTAAGGCAACGCTTTCCATCGAGGAGATGGACGGGTTCTTTGCACTGGACTATTTTGAAGTGTCGAATTATGACGAAATGTACTCGATGGAGTACCGGAAGAACTACGAGCTCAGCGACCCCAAGGCATCCCCCGGCGCCAGGAAGCTGATGCAGTTCCTTTCCGACAATTACGGCAAGAAGATCATCACCGGCCAGCACTGCGCCAGCGCCTCCGGCAGTGAGATGGAACTGATCTACCGCATGACCGGCAAATACCCCGCCATCCGTTTCGGGGATGTGGAGGGCTACTCCGCCAACAGCACCATTGATGCCGGCGATATCATCGGCTCCTGTGAAGCATGGGCAGAGCAGGGCGGCATCGTCGGTCTGATGTGGCACTGGGATGCTCCCTCCGGCGTAAGCAGCGTCTACAAGAAGGAGACGGATTTCTCCCTGCTTGATGCACTCCCGCCCTACAAGGTCATCAACGACATCCTGGAACCGCCGACCGAGGCGGAAGCGACGGAGGATGCCTCTGGCACCACTGAAGAAACCGCAGAGCCCACCGAGCCGACAACCGTGGACGATTCCATCCCGACCGACCCGATTGAGCCGGAATTTGTCCAGCGCTTTGAATTCACCGTGGATGTGGCATCCCTGAAGCCGGAGGAAATCCGCAAGCTTGTCGAGGACGGCAAGCTCTCGCCGGAATGTGAGGCCATCATCCAGGATATTGACACCGTGTCCGAAACGCTGAAGCCCCTGGCAGAAAAGGACATTCCCGTCATCTGGCGGCCGCTGCACGAAGCAGGCGGCGACTGGTTCTGGTGGGGTGCCGACGGCGTGGAGCCGTACCGCTGGCTGTGGGATACGATGTACCGCCGCATGACGGAATACCACGGGCTCCACAATCTCATCTGGGTCTGGAACGGTCAGAGCGAGGAGTATCTGGTGGACAATTATGACATTGCTTCCCTCGATATCTACCTGAGCCCGGACAAGCCCTTTGGCAGCCGCTATGAGCAGTTTGTGACGCTCTCCCGCATGACGGGCGGTGAAAAGATAATCGCCATGAGCGAGTGCAGCTCTGTGCCGGATGTGAACCTGATGTTCCGTGACAACACCATCTGGAGCTATTTCGGGCTCTGGTACGGCGACTACATCGTCGATGACAAGGGCATGTACACCGAGATGTACACCAAGGCAGAGGATCTGGTCAGCATGTACAATTCCGAAGCCGCCATCACCCTTGAAGACGCCGCTAAGCTGAAACAATAACACAAAAGACCTCCGGTATTTCCGGAGGTCTTTTCAGCTTGTTGATAAAGGCCGTTTTTGCCGTCTTCAGGCGGCAGGGAAAGCA
>JAFXOO010000434.1 GCA_017528675.1 Oscillospiraceae bacterium
ATGCTGCTGCTGGGAAAGCTCTTCTGGCGGGTATCGCTCCGCCAGATCACTGTGAACGGAGGTTGAGCCATGAAACGAGGACTGGGATTCTATCTCCGGATCTATGCCAAGATCCTGGTACAGGACATCAAGAGCAAAATGAGCTACCGTGCGGATTTCATCATTTCCACGCTCGGCATGATCTGCACGAATATCGCCGGTTTTGTGAGCTTCTGGATTTTGTTCCAGAATTTCCCGTCGGTGGACGGCTGGGGCTATTATGAGATGCTGTTCCTGTACGGCTTTTCACTTGTCTCCCTCACGCCGGTGCAGTGCCTGTTCGATAACAACTGGAGCCTGCGGATGTACGTCTATTCGGGGGATTTCATCAAGTACTGCTTCCGCCCGATCAATCTGTTTTTCTACTACCAGTCGGAGGTCTTTGACATCAAGGGACTCGGCCAGCTTGCGTTCGGCATCGGCACGCTTGTCTATGCCTGGGCAAAGCTCGGACTGCCGGTGACTGTGCTCATGATTCTGAAGATGGTCGTATTCCTGACAACCGCATCCCTGATTATGATTGCATTGCAGAATGCCGCAGCAGCGACCTGCTTCTGGATCCAGAATTCGTTCTATGTACTGGATTTCGTGTTCCGCTTCAAGGATTATGCCAAGTACCCCATCACGATTTTCAGCCCGGTGTTCCGCTTTGTTTTCACATTTCTCATGCCGATTGCCTTCATCGCCTACTATCCGAGCCTGGTAATTCTAAGGCCGGATGCTGTACCGCTTCTCTCGTGGCTCTCCCCTGTTGTCGGGCTTGCGTTCTTCTTCGTGAGCTACAAAATCTGGATGTATGGTGCACTCAAATACAGCGGTACCGGCTCCTAAGCAGTTGGAAACCCGCATGCGCCGCACGAGGAATATCCGTCACACAGAATGTCCACCCGTCCCCAAGGTGGACATTTCCGTGTCTGCACCTGTTTGAACATCTTCACCAGAGAATGGCATCATTTTTTATTCATTCTGATGAAATTCAAAAAACTAACTAAAAAAGTGTCAGGTTTTGTACCTTTGAAGTGTCTATTATTATGAAGTCGTTACGCACAATCCGAATTCTCTTGACAAGTTAGCCTAACTGTGCTAATATAGATAATACAGTTAAACTATGCGGGGCGCTGTGCCTCCTATACATATATTAAAGGAAGTGGATGCTTTGTCCGATCAGAAACAAAAACTGCGCAAGAAGCTCCTGGAAGGTTTCCGGAGCTGGACCTGGCTGATGCCAAGTCTCATCGGTGTGCTGATCTTCTTCATCGTGCCGTTCTGCGTGGTCATTTACTATTCCGTTCTTGACAACCCGATCTTTGCCAATTTTGTCGGCATTGACAATTTCATCAAGCTCTTTCAGAATGCGGCATTTCTTCGGGCATCGAGAAATACGATCATCTTCTCGCTGATCGCCGTACCGCTGTCTGTGGTGCTTTCGCTCTGGATGGCATTTGCACTCAATTCTAAAATCCCCGGCAAGAGCTGGCTGCGTTCCTGCTTCCTGTGCCCGCTGATGGTGCCGATCGCCTCAGTTGTGCTGGTGTGGCAGGTTATCTTTCACAACCACGGCACACTCAACCAGATCACGGAGCTGTTCGGCATAGCACCGGTAGACTGGCTTAAAACAAACTGGTGCTACGGTGTTCTGACCATTATGTTCCTCTGGAAAACACTTGGCTACAACATGATTCTCTTTATGTCC
>JAFXOO010000435.1 GCA_017528675.1 Oscillospiraceae bacterium
TCGTCCTCGGAGAGCTCGCCACCGTTTGCGAGCTTTTCAAGCTGCTCCCCGGAAACCTTGCCCTCAGCGACAGCGCCGACCATTTCCTTCATCAGCTCAATTTCCGTCAGGCTCATTTCGATGCCCTTGTCCGCAAAGAGCTTCTGCACGGCTTCTTCGTTCTCTGCCTCGATGCAGGACTTCACAAACGCCTCGTCGGCCATGACAGCTCTGATCTGTTCGGTTTTCTCATGCATTGCAGCACAACTCCTTTTGTCAGATTACCGCTTACCAGCGGGTGATATTGTCCTTGACCCAGCCGTAGGCAGTCGTGGCGCCGGTTACGACACCATCCTTGACTGCGCTGGCAGCGGAAGAAATACCGCCTTCCACGTCCACGCCGCATCCCTTTAAAATGCCGTAGGTAGTACCGCCTACAATCATCAGTCCGGTAATGACAACGCCGGCAACGCCTGTTCTGAACTCTCCTTTTGAGAGGACACGGGTTCCGTCTTGCCATATCTCAATGACACCACCGGCAACTTCACTCAGCTCATCCTCGGAGAGCTCGCCGCCGTTTGTCAGCTTCTCAAGCTGTTCCCCGGAAATTTTGCCGTCTGCAACGGCGCCGATCATGTCCTTCATGAGTTCAATTTCTTCGGTGGAAACCGTAACGCCGTTGTCTGCAAAGAGCTTCTGGACGGCTGCTTCGTTCTCGGCTGCAAAGCATGCTCTGACGAATGCCTCGTCCTCCATCAGTGCTTTGGCTTTTTTCTGGTTTTCATTCATGGCATGTTCCTCCTTACCATCTTCTGCGGATTGCATCATATACGCCATAGCCTGCAAGTGCCACTGCGCCGATTGCGGCAGCGGCGACACCAACCTGCCCCAGCCGGTAGGCGCCTGCGCCAACCTTTATTTGCTCGACATCGTTAACAAACCTGTTTGATATCTCGAAAATCGTATCTTCAAACAGGTAAAAATGAGAACCGCCGCCTGCGGCTTCCTCCAGCTCCTCCTCGGAGAGCTCGCCTGCCTTGGAGAGCTGTTCGAGCTGCTCCCCGGTGATTTTGCCGTCAGCCACAGCACTGAACATTTCCTTCATCAGCTCGATTTCGGTCAGGCTCATTTCAACGCCCTTGTCCGCCAGGAGCTTCTGGACGGCTTCTTCGTTTTCTGCCTCGATGCAGGACTTGACAAATGCCTCATCGGCCAGGACTTCTCTGAGTTTCTCGTTCATGGATGATTCCTCCTGTGATTGTGTTTCGGTTTACCAGCGGCTTGTGATTTTATCCTTGCACCAGTTGTAAGCAGATACAACGGATTTGGTTGCCGGAATGTCATGGTCATCCAGAACGGTCATGATGGGGTAGACCATGCTGAGCGATATCAATCCGGCGATGCCGAGCAGGGCGCCGTATTCGCCGCCTGCGACTTCGGCAAGCTCCTCCTCGGAGAGCTCCTCTGCCTGGGAGAGCTTTTCGAGCTGCTCCTCCGTAATTTTGCCGTCTGCCACGGCGCCGATCATTTCCTTCAGGCCCTCGATTTCCTTCAGGCTGATTTCCACGCCCTTGTCGGCAAAGAGCTTCTGGACGGCTGCTTCATTTTCTGCCTCAATGCAGGACTTCACAAAGGCCTGATCGGCCATGACTTCTCTGAGTTTCTCGTTCATCATGAATACCTCCTGTAATAGGGTTTCTGCTTACCAGCGGGTGATATTTTCCTCGACCCAGCCATAGGCAGTTTTGGCGCCGGATGCAATCTCATCCTTGAACTTGTAGATGCCGAAGGCTGTCACACCGATCGCAGCTACACCGGCAACGCACTTGATGATCTTGGGAGCGGATGCGGTTCTTTTGTAGATTTCATCTATCACATCACCACCAATGATAGGATCCCATGTGATTTCCGTCTTGTCAGTGACCAGATCAAGGGGATTCCAGCCGCCTGCGGCTTCCGTCAGCTCCTCCTCGGAGAGCTCGCCTGCCTGGGAGAGCTTTTCGAGCTGCTCCTCAGTAATCTTGCCGTCAGCGACAGCGCCGATCATTTCCTTCATGAGCTCGATTTCGGTCAGGCTCATCTCCACGCCCTTGTCGGCAAAGAGCTGCTGCACGGCTGCTTCGTTCTCTGCCTCGATGTAGGATTTCACAAAGCCTTCGTCGGCCAGGACTTCTCTGAGTTTCTCGTTCATAACAATAACCTCCATTTATAATATAATGTTACCAGCGTGTGATATTGTCCTTGACCCAGCCATAGGCAGCAGTTGCACCGGCTGCGATCTCATCCTTGAACTTGTAGATGCCGTAGGCTGCGGCACCGACTGCCGCAACACCTGCTGCCGCCATGCCGATCTTTGCTCCGGAAAGCTCATACAAGTAAGCGTCGCCAAAAACGCCATATTTCTTTCCGAACAGCGTGTCGATGATCGGGCTGTGCTCCCCTTCAATCCAATGAGTTTCAATTCCGCCCGCAGCTTCCGCAAGCTCCTCCTCGGAGAGCTCGCCTGCCTGGGAGAGCTTTTCGAGCTGCTCCCCGGTGATTCTGCCGTCCGCCACGGCGCCGATCATTTCCTTCATGAGCTCGATTTCGGTCAGGCTCATCTCGATGCCCTGATCGGCAAAGAGCTGCTGCACGGCCGCTTCATTCTCTGCCTCAATGCAGGATTTCACAAAAGCCTCATCGGCCATGACCGCTTTGAGTTTCTCGTTCATGTAAAAGACTCCTTTTGCTTACCAGCGGGTGATATTGTCCTTGACCCAGCCGTAGGCAGTGGTTGCGCCGGACTTGATGCCGCCGACCACATCCACGCCGCATGCCTGTGCGATTGCCGAACCGACAACGGCTACACCGGCAATGCAGCCGATGATCTTGGGAGCGGATGCAACTCTTTGGCTGAACTTCGCTATGTCTGACTCTTTTCCATACATAAACTCTAATCCAGTCGCTTCTCTGGTGAACAGATTCAAAATGCTCCAGCCGCCTGCGGCTTCCTCCAGCTCCTCCTCGGAGAGCTCACCGCCGTTAGAGAGCTTTTCGAGCTGCTCCTCAGTAATCCTGCCGTCAGCGACAGCGCCGATCATTTCCTTCATCATTTCGATTTCGGTCAGGCTCATCTCGATGCCCTTATCTGCGAACAGCTTCTGCACGGCTTCCTCGTTCTCTGCCTCGATGCAGGACTTGACGAATGCCTCATCGGCCATGACTTCTCTGATTTTCTCGTTCATAGTATATTCCTCCTGTTTACCAACGACTTGTAATCTTCTCTTTGCACCAGTTGTAGGCGCTGGAAATGCCGCCGCCCACATCTACGCCGCACATATTGGCAATACCGGCGCCGACCACTACAACGGTGGCGATCATGACTCCGGCACCAAACGTGGCAGCCAGCTTTTCGCCCACCGTAAAGCTCTGCCGGACGCCCTCGGACATTCCGGAAGAGCCCTCGGATAATCTTTCAAGTACTTCATTGCCAATGGAGCCCACACTGCCGAAGGAATTGCGGATCACATCCCCAAGGCCGCCGCCGGCAGCCTGCTCCAGCTCATCCTCGGAGAGCTCGCCGGCTTTGGAGAGCTGTTCGAGCTGCTCCTCGGTCACTCTGCCGTCTGCCACGGCGCAGACCATTTCCTTCAGAATCTCGATTTCCGTCAGGCTCATCTCAATGCCCTTGCCGGCAAAGAGCTTCTGGACGGCTGCTTCGTTTTCGGCGTCGATGCAGGCGTTCACAAAAGCCTCATCGGCCATTGCGGCTTTGATCTGTTCAATTCTCTCGTTCATGGCTGTCCTCCGTTTTACCAGCGGTTGATGGCGAGCTTGTCTTTCGCAAACTCCCAGACAGTATTGCAAACGCCGCCTTCGTTGTACTTCTGGTCAATTAACACGCCGCATGCCACGGTCATGATACCGGCTAAGGGTACGAGCACCTGTAAGATTCTGCCGCCGGCTGCCTGTGCAAGCTCGTCCTCGGTCAGCTCGCCGCCGGCTGCCTTTTCAATCTGCTCTGTGCTGATTTTTCCGGCTGCATAGTCTGCCAGCAGACTGCCGAGCGCTTCGATTTCCTCAAGTGACATCTCCAGCCCCTTGTCCGCCAGAATCTTCTGCACGGTTCCGGCGTTTTCTGCTGCAAGGCAGTCACGGACGGCAGCTTCATCCGCCAGAATTGCCTTGAACTGTTCCGTTCTTTCGTTCATAACAATATCCTCCTGCTACCTGCTGCATTTTACCAGCGGGTGATGTTTTCCTTGACATAGCTGTAGGCACTGGAAATGCCGGAGCCGATTTCATCCTTGTACTTGATGATGCCGCCGACCGCAACGCCAATCGTAGCAACGGCTGCCACACAGCCGAGGATCTTCGGTACGGAAGCAAACCGCTGAAACACCTGTTCTTCGTTAGCGACCAACAAAGAGGAACGGCCTTCCGGAATGACTTCCTTTAAAGTTGAAACCAGATCGAGAGGACTCCAGCCGCCTGCGGCCTGCTCCAGCTCATCCTCGGAGAGCTCGCCTGCCTGGGAGAGCTTTTCAAGCTGCTCCTCAGAAATTTTGCCGTCAGCCACAGCGCCGACCATTTCCTTCATGATTTCAATTTCCGTCAGGCTCATCTCAATGCCCTTGCCGGCAAAGAGCTTCTGCACGGCTTCCTCGTTCTCTGCTTCGATGCAGGATTTCACAAAAGCCTCATCGGCCATGACCTCTCTGAGTTTCTCGTTCATAAAAAAGCCTCCTGTTATGAAATATGCGGACAGCGCTGCATCACGCCTGCCCCTTTGCATAGAATGATCTTCAGCGGAACCGCACCTGGATGCCGGAAGGTGCCGCCTTATGGGAGAGGACTGCCGGGATTACCAGCGTCTGCCCTTCTCTTCGTTGCTACCCCAGATATGCAATCCGATGCATACCGGGATGGCAATAGCCAGGACCCACTTCCCCACTGTTATCATGCCGTCCACTTCGCCGCCCGCAACCTCTGCAAGATCGCTGTCAGACAGCTCGCCGTCCGCCATCTGCCGGAGCTGCTCTTCGCTCAGCTTACCGGAGCTTACGTCCGTCAGCATCCTGCCGAACGCTTCAATCTCCTCAATGGTCAGCTCTACATCTTTCGCAGCGAGCTTGGCCTGCACTTCTTCAGGACTGTCAGTTGTGAGCAGCTCCTTGACAAACGCTTCGTCTTCCATAAGGGCTTTCATTTTTTCTACATTATTCATTATAATTCCGCCTTTCCTGAAATTCGGTTGCATCAGCACAGGAATTTCCTGTTGTATCCTATTATATCATAAGAAATCGTTAAAAGCAATCACCCGTTTTGCAAAATATGGGTGATTTTAGAGTGATGGGATGACGGATGATAATCGGGTGATGCCGGCGAACAGCGCAGATGTGCAGCAACGTGGCACGGTGCCTTTGCCGGGATCTGCATCAGCAGTTCCATCAGTCACAAAAATCCGGTGATTTCCGGGTGACAGGTGCAGCATCATCTCATCCATACGGACACTCCTTTCACCCGGAAATCGCCCGGAAGCACTGTAATACCTACATTATACCATACTCCGGAGAAGGATGCAAGTGCGGAGGCGTCTAAAAACGGGGACATAATTTAGTAAAACTACACAA
>JAFXOO010000436.1 GCA_017528675.1 Oscillospiraceae bacterium
AATGTGCCGATCATCATGATCTCCGCCAAGAACGAGACTTTCGACAAGGTGCTGGGGCTGGAGCTCGGTGCGGATGACTATATCTCCAAGCCCTTTGATGCCAAGGAGGTCATCGCCCGCATCAAGGCCATCGCACGCCGTATCGGCTCGTCTGCCACCGAGCAGGAGGAGAACAAGGAGGTTCGCTACGACAAGCTCGTGGTGAACATGACCCGCTATGAGCTGCGTGTCAACGACAAGGTGCTTGACACACCGCCGAAGGAGCTGGAGCTGCTGTTCTATCTTGCCTCCAACCCCAACCATGTGTACACCCGTGACCAGCTCCTCGATGAGGTCTGGGGCTTTGAGTACTACGGCGATTCAAGAACCATTGACGTTCATATCAAGCGTCTGCGTGAAAAGCTGGCGGATGTCTCACCGCACTGGGCACTCAAAACCGTATGGGGCGTCGGCTACAAATTCGAGGCTGACGAAGAATAAGCATGAAGCTCCCGAAAAAAAAGAAGCCCAGCCTGTCGGACGGCTATCTGAAGCTGTCCGGACTGCTGCTGTTCTGCGGCATTCTCATCACCGGCGTGGTCATGGTGTGCAGCGCAGTGGCGACCTATTCGGACACCTTCGAGAAAACGCTGCTCCAGAACTGCGAAGCGCTTTCTGCCAACATCACCGATGTCTATTCCCACGAGCATGCCACTGCCAATCTTGAACTGAACAAGCTGATTCACACGGCAGAGAACGAATACGGCTACCGGCTCTGGTTCTATGACGCCAATGCCAAGGAGCTCTATCCCGGCACCGAAAACGGGCTGCGGCTGCTTACACCGGCGGTGCGCTCGTACCTTGAGCGGGACGATTTCCTGCAAATGGGCTACTATTCCGAAAACGCCGAGCACCCCGAACTGTGCTGTGTCATCCGCTTCTTTGTCGAGCAGCAGGACGGTGAGCTCAAGCAGTACTATCTGGCCGCACTGACCGATGCCAGCCATTTGCAGGAATACAGCCTGATGCTGGTGCGGAACCTGGCGGTCTGCCTGCTGATTGCCGTGCTGGTGTTCATGGTGCTGTTCCGGCCTGGTGCCAGAAGGCTGGATATGCAGTTTGAGGAGATCAGCCATGTCACACGGCAGTATTCCGAGGGCGAATTTGCCGCACGGGTGAATTTGCAGGAGCACGATGCGCTCTACCCCTTTGGCTGCACACTCAACCGCATGGCGGAATTCATTGAGCAGAACGAGACTACACGGCGCAATTTCGTTGCGAATGTATCGCATGAGCTGCGCACCCCGATGACAACCATCGGCGGCTTTGCGGACGGTATCCTCGACGGTACCATTCCGCCGGAGCAGGAGCGCCGCTATATCAAGATCATTGCCGAGGAGATCCACCGTCTGCGGACGCTGGTCAACTCCATGCTCAACCTCACCAAATTCGAGGCAGGCGAAATGCAGCTCCGCATCTCGCAGGTGGACATCGCCAAGCTCCTCATCAAAACCGTACTCATGTTCGAGAAGCGCATCAGCGACAAGAATGTGGAGGTTGAGGGACTGGAGGATGCATCACTCGTGGTGAAGGCAGACGAGGACCTGATGTTCCAGGTGCTCTATAATCTGATTGAGAATGCCGTGAAATTCGTCAACGAAAACGGCGTCATCCGGTTTTCCATGCGCACCGAAAAGGACATCGCCTATATCGAGATCCGCAACACCGGCGAGGGGCTCAAGGATGACGAGCTGCCGAAGATCTTTGACCGGTTCTATAAGACCGATACCTCCCGCAGCAAGGACAAGACCGGCCTGGGGCTGGGGCTTTCCATCGCCCGCAAGATCGTGCATCTGCTCCAGGGACATATCGTCGTCAAGAGCGTTCGCGGGGAGTACA
>JAFXOO010000437.1 GCA_017528675.1 Oscillospiraceae bacterium
ATTCTGCGCAGATACCCTGTTTTCGGCGCTTTGCCAGGATGCGGATAATACTGCGGTCATTCAGGAAATGGTGCAGGCTGCCCGCAACGGGCAGCTTGCGTTTTCTGATACGTTCCCGTTCGATGAGACGGCACTTTACCTTCCGAAGCCCTGCATGGCAATTCGCAGTGATATGCCGGATGATGGGAACTCTGTCAGGAAAAAGCGCTTCAAGAAGCTGAAGTACGTTCCGTTAGAGCAGTATCCCGCTTATCTCGCAGGTGCTATGACGGACGAGCAGTGTGAGAATACGGTGCAGTCGCTCAAGCATCTTGGCGCTGCTGCACTTCAGACGCATGTAGCGCTGCCCCGGAGCGAGGGCGATGAAGCTGAGAAGTCTGCACCCTATAATGTCGGTGTGTATCGTTTCCGCAGCGGCTGCGGTCTATGGATGATCGTTGCAGCAGATACACCGGAAAGAATGGAAATGCTGACCAGGCGGATACAGTTGCTGGGCAATGAGGGAATCGGTGGCAGACGTTCAACCGGCTGCGGCAGATTTACAGTTACAACGCCGGAGCTTCCGGAGCAGCTTTCACAGATGCTTGAAAACGGCAAGGACAGCGTTCTGAAGATTACGATTTCTGTTTCGCTTCCGAAAGAGGAGGAACTCGGATGCGCACTGGAGGGAGCCTCCTATCAACTGCTGCGCCGCAGCGGCTTTGTGGCATCGCAGCAATTCCCTTCTGTCAAAAAGAATGATGTATTTGTATTTCAGACCGGATCGTGTTTCCGTAACGGGTTCTCCGGTGATGTATATGAAGTATCCGATGGCGGCGCACATCCGGTATACCGCTATGCTGTGCCAATGTTTTTGCATGTGAGGTAAGCCTATGAAATATTATACCTGGACTGTTCAGGTGCTGGCGCCTGTACATATCGGATGCGGGAGCACCCTGACAAAACTGGATTATGCGTATTCTGCTTCAAGCCGGAAAGTCTATGTGATGCGGCCAAAGACACTTTTCCAGGCGCTGCTGCTATGGAGATCAGACAGAAAACCGGAAAGACTCCGGAGGATATTATTAAAATGCTGTTTCAGTATATTGTGGATTATACCGATATCCCTGTGACAGAGGAGCTGATGGATTCCTACAGGCGAATGAATGTGGCGCTCAAATCCATGTTGAACGAAAACTGAACAATCATCTCTGGCAGCATTGCCTGATCCAAAAAGTGACAATCAAAGACACAGCCTCCCTCTGACCTGATTCTGGTCAGAGGGAGGTGTGTTTTCAGGGATGGTGCGCAAAAATGCACTGACAGAAGCAATCGGTCTTTCAAAGTCATACCTATTACAGTGATGCACCGTATCATCTGTTTTTTCGCTGAGATGTTAGCATTGCCTCCCTGAAACCCGATAGACAGAATCAATCGAAGCAATCTGCCAAAAAGTGGTTTGGCAGGGTTCGGGGCGCAGGAGCCCCCGCAATATGTCCCCCTCCCCGAAGACCAGGGGCGTTCTGGCTATTGGTCTTCTGAGGGGCGCTTGGTACCGGACAGATCAGCATCATAATCCACAATACCGCTCTTGTAATTCATATGACAGGTGAAAGTCAGGTCAGAACCTGATCCGCTGATTTCCAGAATAAGCGGTTCCGTCAGCAGTTTTTGCTTCGGGTTGAGTGTCAGCCGCCTTTGCTTTACATCAAGCACCGCATCATAGGACTGCACCGGCGCTTCCGGATCGCTATACCGGATCTCTGCCAGAATTGAGCCGTCATCCAGCTTTGTCACAGTCATTTCGCCCGTGGTAGTCTGGCCGTTAGAGCTCTGAAGCGCCTGCTCATAGGCCTCCTTCATCCCCGGCGGCATGGCATCGAGAATGCCGTCGAGATAATTGTGATCCAACTGGTTCATCTTCGACTCGATGTCCCACTTCCCGAAAATGTCCAGCACACCGCCCAGTGCGATCGGATCCGCAGGCCCAAGGCATGGATCACTCTGATAGGTCTCCGTCACACATTCCCGGATCTCCATGATCAGGCTTTCCTTCTGCTCCGTCGTGAGCTTTTTGCCATTCAGTTTCAGCGTATCCAGGTCGCATTTCCACGGTTCATCCGGCTTCTTCTGCAACACTGTGAACAGCATCTGCTCCTGGAGGACCTGCGTTTCACCGATACGCAGCGAGATGACAAAGCTGTCTGTAAGCCCCCTGTGATCCGAGAAAAAGTCCGCATCCGGGAGTTTCACCCGAAGCTCTGTGCCGTTGATTTCCCACTCCGGCTCCGGCAGCGTATACAATGTGTAGAGCCTGTAGCCGCTCTCACTCCCGGAAAACCAGCCGGTTCCCGAACTGCCGCCGTCTGCTTCCATGAGATAAACATCCGGTTGCAGACCGCTGATCGTCCCTGTCTTTCCGGCATTTTTCATATCATGCTGCGCAATGAAAAGCCCCTGGAGCGTGCCGCTTTCGAGTGTTTTATATTCTTCCTTCTCCTGCATACCCACGGGGATGAAGGCGATGTCACCGCAGACGTCGTCAAACCCCTCCTCCTTTACCAGGAGTATGGCATAATGCTTGTCCTCTTTGCTTCTGGGAACTACGCATAGCCGCCGTATCCGGATGGTATAGCTGTGCTTATACTCCCTGACATCGGTGCGCTCCGGGCTGAGGATATGCACCGGGCTGTAGGCCGCACGGGTGCCGTTCGTATTTTTGATGGAAGCGCTGAGCTCCTTCTGGTGTTTCACTGCAAAATCCTGATAATACCCGGTCAGTTCTTCA
>JAFXOO010000438.1 GCA_017528675.1 Oscillospiraceae bacterium
ATCCGCAGCACGAAGCTGTCCGAGGCGGCGGCAATAGTGATAATGATAGCTTCCGCAAAGCGCCTGCTCCACCGCCTCCGGTGCGATACGGGCAGAGGTGTAGAGCGTGTAACCCATACCCTCCGGTGCCAGAAGGCAGAAATCTCCCGCTATCCCAAGATTTTTGCAGAGGCCTCTTACGAATTCCTCCGTCAGCTTCTCCCCGCACAGATCGCTTGTGATGCCAGCCCTGTGCAGAAACCGGATGCGTGGAATTTCTCCGGGTTCCGGCGTTTTAAGTACCTCGACCACATCACCGATGCAATACCGGTAAAAGCCGCCTCCCGTTGTCACGATCACTTCATACCTCCCTTTCCGAAGCCGCTCTGCTGTCACAATCCGGCCTGTAGAAAGCTCCCGGAACTCAAAGAAGTGTGAGAAAACGCTCAATGTACTGCCATTTTGTCCGGTCAGCGGAAAGGAAACAAAGCACTCCGTGGCAAGCAGCCCCTTCGGCTGCATTCTGACACCCGGAAAGAACCGCTGCACCGCCGGAATCTCCTCCGCAGCACTCCCGTCTGCCCACAGGCTGATCAGCCGGAGCGCCGGGAATACCTTGTCAAAGCGGCCGGATTTTGCGAAATGAAGCCGGTTCGTCTGTTCCGGCAGCTCTCTGGCAAGGCTTTTTGCCTCGTCCCGCAGATAACTGCACAGCAGCGTCAGATAGGTCGGGTTCCATACAGAAATCAGCGAAATATCGCCGTTCCGCAAGAGCTGCACTGCCGTGTCATGCCAGAACTGCTCTGTGCTGCCCGACAGCTTCACGCTGCCGTCCACCGCAAAAATCCGGCGCATCAACGCCTGTTCTATAGCTCCGAAATAGGCCGCATCCTCCTCAAATCCGATCGGAATGCCGCAGGGTGTGTATTCCTTTCCCCCGGTCAGCGGGGTAATCGACCAGTAGCTTTTCCCTTCACAGAGTCCGTTGATATTCGTGTACAGATCACAGATCCACGGACGGATGCCCGCCTGGAATTCAGCACGGAGCGATGCCGTGTAGGGAATGAGTTTACGTCCGCCGGAAGAACCGCTGGTCGGCTCAAACAGCAGCACTGGCTCCGCTGTCAGGACGCCCTGCTTACCATTTGCAATTTGTTCAATATACGGGCCATATTCCTCATAGGTCGTCAGCGGCACACGCTCTGTAAACTCCCGGTAGCGATGTATCTGCGCAAAGCCGTATTTTCTGCCGTAAACCGTATCCGCATTGTTCGCAAGGAGCCTTCCGAGGTAATCCCGCTGCACACGCCTTGTATCCGATACAGCCATAAAACGCCGATAGGCCGGGGTGTACATCGCCCGCAGCACCCGGTTCAGTGCGCCCGTCATATCCCCAGCACCGCCGGAGAGCGGCGTTTCATCACTGAAACATCCATCCTCGCAAGGCACACAAGATCATTACCCAGCGCATGGCCGGGATTTCGCTCACAAAAATACGCAATATCCTTATTTTTCAGCCGCCGTGCATCCGCATCCGCCACACCCGGCCGCAGTCTGTCCTTCTCATGCTGATAGACAATCACGCCGCTCGCTGCATCGTATTCTTCAGGATACAGGGCTTTTGCATAGGCATCCATGACCGCCTGCTCATGTGCAGGTGTCTCCTGGCGGTATGTCGGATAAAATTCCTCCCAGAACGTGGGCAGAATCCGGTAGGTCTTATACCCCTTGCAGATGAGAAACCACCAGAATTCCTCATAATTCCGGGCATACGGGAACCAGAACTGCGACCAGATGCGGAATAATTCCTGCTCGCCCCAGTGGTCACGCCGGATGATCGTATCACCCGAAAACACGCCGCTGACGTCCTTCCCCTCTACCTGTACCGTCAGCACCCGCTGCGTAGAAAAGCCCACAATCTCCTGTCCCTCACGCAGTGTCAGAACATAGTCCTTTTCTGCCATATCCCGACGGAAAACGGCTTCGTCAGTCTGTTCATAATACGTCTGCATCAAAGCATACATCGCCCGGATATCCTGCTCCGTAATCTCTGCTACGGGAACAATCCTGCCTGTCATGTTTCTCCCTCCTTCAGCCCGAAATGCAGCCCCTGTTTCTTGAAAACTTCCTTCCGGAACAGCGGGTTGTACAGCAGATACGTCATAAACCGGTACGGCGTCCGCAGATTAGTCCTCGGTTCAAGCGCTCTGCTGATGATGGAGCCCACACTGTTGAACCGCCGGCGGCAGTCAAAGCTGATCTCCGTAAGCTCATCCGGCGTCATGTTTTTTGGCACGATGCTGCAATAATTAAAACGATAGTCCTCGTGCAGCCACCAGCATCCGTCGTAGAGCAGCCGGTTTTCAGCCTCTAACCGGGCATACAGCGGTGTGTTCGGGTAGGGCATGAGAATGTTGAAGGCGGCAAATGTAAACTTGTTCCGGATGGCAAAATCACATGTCGCCCGGATGCTTTCCACGGTGTCGCCATCGTGCCCGACCGTGAACGCTGCCCAGGTCTGAAGCCCCCATTTCCGCAGCG
>JAFXOO010000439.1 GCA_017528675.1 Oscillospiraceae bacterium
CCGCCCTGCTTCGCTTTAAGCGACCAGCGGCGCTCGCAGGCTCGCTGGCTGTCTGCTTATGCCGAGGGTGGTTTAGGAGGGGCGAGCAGCCCCTCCTGAGTCGGCGCAAGCCGACAAAAAGCTTAAGTTGTTAGCATTGGTTGGGGTGGGGGCGCTCACCGGTGCGCCAGCACCAGAAAAAAGACTTTATCGACAAGCAGAAAGACGCTGCCGGAAGCAGCGTCTTTCTGTTATTTTTTCTTCATCGCATGATAGGGTGGTTCCTTGCGTTCTGCCTCATCAACTTTCCGGGCTTCCTTTCGTGCTGACGAAGAATTCGGCCGCAGGTGAATCGGCGCCGCCTTCTTGCGCTGGAGATACTGGATATGCGCATAGATGCAAAGTGCAATATAGATCGCCCCGAACAGAATGCTGAACAGAATTGCCCTCGTCAGCCACGGCGTTTTCGGGAAATGCTTCACAAGTGCCGCATAGTACTTGAACTTGGAAAGCTCCACGCCTGTGGTTGCCACCAGGTCAACCTTTGCAATCTCCTCTCCGGAGAATTTCAGGGTCACGGTACCAAGTACATCCCCCTTTTTTACCGGAGCCGAAACATTCTCCCGCAGGTTGATCTCCCGTACAATCGAAGTCTCGTCCGCCTGGTCATACCAGAGCGTTCCGAATGCCTTATCCGGCTTTACAAGGACATAATTTGCTCCTTCGCTGTTGTTTACCGTCACCTGTCCGAGCTCTGTACTGTCGCTGAGCAGCGTGCGGAACGAAAAATGCTCAAATACCCATTCAAACAGCGCCTTGGCATCATCCATGTGATAGTACTGCAAATTGCCCTCGCCGTCCTCAAACGGTGCTGCAAGCAGAATCACCAGGAAATTATTACCGTCCCGGGATGCCTTGGTGATGATATTACGTCCCTGCATCGAGAGATTGGCAGTCTTGATGCCATGAACATTCTCCATATAGTTGGTGCTTGTCTCCTGCGTCATCAGGTTGGAATGCGTCCAGACCCAGTCGTCCTCATGACGCTCCGGATTCGGAGATGTCGGCCGGAAGCTTGCGGCACAGGCAATCGTCTCGAATCTTCCGAGGGAAAGTGCATATTTTGTAATCAGCGCCAGGTCATTGGCGGTGGTCTTCTGCCCGGTGCTGTATTCGCCGGTGACATTGGTAAAAGTGGTCTGCGTGCATCCGAGCTCTGCCGCCTTGTCGTTCATCATCTGGACAAAGTTGGAAATGCTGCCGTTGCCGAACTGGTTGGCAAGCAGCACGGCTGCCTCACAGGAGGATGTCAGCATCAGCGCATACAGAAGCTCCTCAACTGTCAGAATGTCGTGGTTCTTGATCTCGGCATAGCGCAGGTCATCGGCATATTCCGAATTCCGGAAGTTGTCATAAAGTGCCTCATCCGCAGTGATGCGCATGCTCAGATTCTTGCAGTTTTCCAGAACGACAACAGCCTCCATAATCTGCACAAGCGCTCCCGGCATATACTGCGTGTCGGAATTCTTCTGATAGATCACCTCGTCTGTGTCAAGGTTGATGAGCAGCCCCGCCGAGCTGTTGATATCAAAGCTGGGCGTGAATGTCACGGCTTTTGCAGTTATATTCACAAAGAAGCAGCAGACCATTGCCATTGCCAGGCATATGGAAAGGATTCTTTTCATAGAAAACGCCTCCGTCATCATCAGGGTACTCTACTATTATACCAAAAAAACACACGCTTGCAAAGTACTTTTTAAAAATTCATGAATTTTCACAATTCTGAAGTTATTTTCCGTGCGGAATCGCCAAAAGAATCCGCAGCCGGAATAGCTGCGGATCAGATGTTCAGGTCTGCGGCATCCACGCCGGAATGAAATTGCGAAGCACTGCCCACACACCCGTCAGACCGAGCAGCACAAACCAGAACCAGCGTTTTCTTGGGAGAAGGTGTATCTCCTTCCCGAAAGCAAGCAGGATTCTCTCGCAATAGCGCAGCACCGCTGCCGTCAGCAGCAGCACCGCCGCTATGTTTTCGTGGAGCGCCGTCAGAAGTCTGCCTTGCAGCAGGGCTTTGAGGCTGCGGGTACCCCCACAGCCCGGACACAGTAATCCCGTCAGCGAATGAATCGGGCAGTGATACCATCTCATCAGCCACTCAGCCTGCGGTCTGCCCAGCCAATACCCCAGCACCAGCGCCAGGACAATCAGCGGCGGCAGCCATATACTGCGATATTTCCGCAGAGTTTGCACATTGCTCCCCCTTCTTTCTCAGGTCAGCGGCATCAGCGCCGGAACGAAATTGCGCACCACCGACCACATGAGCTGCACCCCGATCAGACCTGCCCAGAACTGCCACTTTTCCGGCAGGAGCGTAATCTTTTTCCCAAAGCTTATGCTCCAGAGCTCGATATACCCAAGCACAGCCAGCACCGCACAGGTCAGAATCATCGGATTCTCGTGGAAGGACAGCAGTAACCTGCCGTGCAAAAGCGCAAGCGTTGCCCGTGTGCTCCCGCATCCGGGACAATACAGCCCGGTTACCGTATGGAAGAAACAAGCGCCCCCGCCTGCCAGTGCCTCGATCACAGGGAAAGTCTGCGAATGAAACACAGCCCCTAGAACGATCAGCACCGGCACAAGCAGCAGGAGCGCCCGCCAGAAATACTTCATTCAGGTTAATCGAGATATTCGCTGAGGCCTTCGCTCATGCTTGCAGCAACGCCGGCGATCGTCAGGATTGTCAGCAGAACAATGCCAACAGCACCCAGAATGGTGGAAATAAGGCACATGGTCTTGCCGTTCTTCATCTTCTGCTGGTTTTCCGGAGAAACGAGGCACAGATCACTCTGCATCTTGTTTGCCTTGACCATACCGATGATACCAACAACAAGCGCAACAATCTGCGGAATATACCAGCAGCAGCAGATAAATCCGAGCAGTCCGACGCCGTTGGAAACCAGACCAACGATACCAAGTATGAACGGAAGCTTTGCCTGCTTGTCATACTCGCTCTCAACGGTCGCACCGTTCTGGTAGGACTGGTCATACTGCGGGGGCGGTGCCTGGTTGTACGGCTGGTTATTCACCGGGGGCGGTGCCTGGTTGTACGGCTGGTTATTCACCGGGGGCGGCGC
>JAFXOO010000440.1 GCA_017528675.1 Oscillospiraceae bacterium
ACAGAGCTGGTGGTGCAGATGCGCAGCCAGATTTTTCGTCAGATTGTATAGAAATGACGCCGCTGGGCTGGCGCCCAGCAAGGAATTTCTGTGCAAGATGACGGAAAAGATGCAAGCAGATGTGCCGCCAAGCCGTCAGGCAAGCTTTGTGCGGTGTTGCCTAAACAGAATCAGAAAGGATGAGGCAAATGTTTGAGAAGATGAGCAGTCTGGTTCCCTATGTCGTAGAGCAGACGAGCCGGGGCGAGAGATCCTATGATATCTTTTCCCGCCTGCTCAATGATCGTATTGTCATGCTGTGCGATCAGGTCAATGACGTAACGGCAAGCCTGGTTGTGGCACAGCTCCTGTATCTGGAGAGCCAGGATCCTGAGAAGGATATCTCCCTGTATATCAACAGCCCCGGCGGTTCCATCTCGGACGGTATGGCGATCTATGACACCATGCAGTATATCAAGTGTGATGTATCGACCATCTGCATCGGTATGGCAGCTTCGATGGGCGCATTCCTGCTGACGGCAGGCGCTCCCGGCAAGCGCTTTGCTCTGCCGAATTCCGAGATCATGATTCACCAGCCGCTGATTTCCGGCGGTCTGTCCGGTCAGTGCACAGATATCAAGATCCATTCCGATCACCTGGTGCGCACCCGTCAGCGCATGAATGAACTGCTTGCGCAGCACACGGGCCAGCCCCTCGAAATCATTGAGCGTGACACAGAGCGTGACAACTATATGAGTGCTGACGAAGCCCAGGCTTACGGCCTGATTGATAAGGTCATCGCAAAGAGGTAACAGCTATGGGAGAATTCAAGGGCTTTAAGGTCTGCAACTTCTGCGGCAAGGGCGAGGATAAGGTCATGAGCATGTTCTCGGCAGGGATTTACAACATCTGCGACGAATGCGTCTGCACCTGCTATGACATGATCTTCGGCCAGAATTCCGGCCGCAAGAAGCCGGAGGACGCCAAAAACAAGAAAAAGGGCAAGGCCTTCCGCCTGCTCCGGCCTGCTGAGATCAAGGCGGTGCTGGATCAGTATGTCGTTGGTCAGGATCAGGCGAAGATCTCGCTGTCCGTTTCTGTCTACAACCATTACAAGCGCATCATGAGCCAGGATGACGGTCAGGATGTCGAGCTGCAAAAGAGCAATGTGCTCCTGCTCGGCCCGACCGGTGTCGGAAAGACATTCCTGGCGCAGACACTTGCCAAAATCCTCGATGTGCCGTTTGCCATCGCAGATGCCACGACCATCACAGAAGCCGGCTATGTCGGTGACGATGTAGAAAACGTGCTGCTGCGCCTGATTCAGGCAGCCGACTTCGACATTGAGGCGGCGGAGCGTGGTATTATCTACATTGATGAGATCGACAAGATCGCACGCAAGTCCGAGAATACATCGCTGACCCGTGATGTATCCGGCGAGGGCGTACAGCAGTCCCTCCTGAAGATCATCGAGGGCACGATTTCCAATGTTCCCCCGCAGGGCGGCAGAAAGCACCCGAACCAGGAGTGCATCCAGATCAACACCAAGAACATTCTGTTCATCTGCGGCGGTGCATTTGACGGTCTTGAAAAGCATATCCAGAAGCGCCTTCAGCCGTCCGGACTTGGTTTCGGTGCAGAGGTCGCTTCCAAGAAGGAGATCGAGAACAACATCTTCTCCAAGGCCATCCCGCAGGATCTTGTCAAGTTCGGCATTGTGCCGGAGCTTGTCGGCCGTCTGCCGGTTATCACAGCACTCGATCAGCTTGATGAGGCAGCACTTGTCCGGATTCTGACTGAGCCGAAGAATGCGCTTGTCCGCCAGTATACCAAGCTCCTGAGCTTTGATGATGTCAAGCTGGAGGTAGAGGAGGCTGCGCTGATTGAGATTGCCAAGAAGGCCATTGCCCAGAAGACAGGTGCAAGAGGTCTGCGTGCCATTATGGAGGGCATTCTCATGGAGCCGATGTTCAATCTCCCGTCCCATGAAAATATCGGCAAGGTTACGATCACCAAGGAGTGCGTGACCGGCGAAGAACCGCCGATGCTCACCGACCGCCGCAACAAGGTCGTTACCGCCTGGTAGTGCGTGCCCGCACAGGGCAGACGCATGCCGAGGTGCGTGCCCGCACAGGGCGGACGCATGCCGAGGTGTGTTTGAGCGATGGCGCAGAACATGCGCTGATAGACAGTTTACCGCATGTCCCCAATGCCTTACGGCAAAGGGGACATTGCTATTTATGGAGACTGTCAGAGCGGGGGAGGAGCCTTGGGGAGAATCTCCCCTCTGTAGTGTGAATATATTACCGCTTGCAATTTCGCCGGAAATGTAGTATAATGGAGTAGAAAGACTGATCCGTCCCCTGGGCACGGGGTGTGCCCGCTGAAAGAGAGGTAACATATGCCGGAAAAGAAAAAGAAACCCAATGAATTACTGCCGACTGTCCCCATGCGGGGTACCGTGGCTTTTCCGCACATGGTGATGCATTTTGATGTGGCAAGAAAGCGTTCTATCGCTGCTGTGGAGGAAGCCATGCAGCGGGACAGAAGGCTGTTCCTTGTGGCACAAAAGAGCATTCTGGAGGAATTCCCCAAGCGGGAGGATCTGTATGATATCGGCGTTGTTGCAGAGATCAGGCAGACCCTGAAAACGCAGGATGATTCCATCCGCATTCTTGTGGAGGGCGTGTACCGTGCAAGAATCCGCTCCACGGAGACGCACGACGGCATCCTGTATACAGAGGTGCAGAAGCTCCCGCTGAACAGCCGCACACCGCATGACCCGATTGAAATGGAGGGTCTGATGCGGGCGATCAAGGACGTCTATGAGCGCTATGCAAGGCTGTTCCCGAAAATGCCGAGAGAAATCTTCCTTGCTGTGATGTGCCAGGAC
>JAFXOO010000441.1 GCA_017528675.1 Oscillospiraceae bacterium
AACGCAATGCCGATCGAGGGCGTTGAGAAGCTCGTTGAGTTCATGAAGAAGTTCGAGGCTGAGAACGCATAAAAGACATATCAAGGAGTTTTGTGGGCTTCGCCCACTCAGGAGGGGCTGCTCGCCCCTCCTAAACCTCCCCCGGCAGGGGATGTGATCCCCTGCACCTCAGATGATGAAAACTGCGGGTGCAGGGACGCATGTTCCTGCCGGGGTCAAGGGGCAGAGCCCCTTGCAGGGGGTTAGGGGGCAGCGCCCCCTTATCGCCCGTCAGGGCGAAAATATCAATATAGGAGGTAATTCCCCATGTTCAACATTCTGACTCTGAACAAGATCGCCAAGTGCGGCACCGACAAGTTCGATACTGCAAAGTACACCGTTGGCGATTCCGTAGAGAACCCGACCGGTATCCTGGTACGTTCTGCCGTAATGCACGAGATGGAGTTCGGCGCTGATCTGCTGGCCATCGGCCGTGCAGGTGCCGGCACCAACAACATCCCGGTGGAGAAGTGCGCAGAAGCCGGCATCGTGGTATTCAACACCCCCGGCGCCAACGCCAACGCCGTAAAGGAGCTCGTGCTCGCAGGTCTGTTCCTGGCATCCCGTAAGGTCACCAAGGCAGTACAGTGGGCATCCACACTCGAAGACACCGCTGAGATGAATGTCGCAAAGCAGGTCGAGAAGGGCAAGTCCAACTTCGGCGGCTGCGAGATCACCGGCAAGACCCTGGGCATCATCGGCCTGGGCGCCATCGGCAGAAAGGTAGCATTCGCCGCCAAGGCACTCGGCATGACCGTAATCGGCACGGATCCGTTCCTGTCCGATGCAGCAGCCAGGGAGCTTGAGGGCACCTGCAAGATCGTTTCCACCAAGGAGGAGATCTATGCCGAGGCTGATTACATCACCCTGCATGTACCGTGCAACAACGACACCAAGGGCTTCTTCAACGCAGCCGTATTCGCACAGTGCAAGGACGGCGTAAAGCTGCTGAACTTTGCAAGAGGCGAGCTGGTCAATGACGAGGATCTTGAGAAGGCAATCGCATCCGGCAAGGTATCCGCTTATGTAACCGACTTCCCGAATGCCAAGACCGTAAAGATGGACGGTGTCGTAGCCATCCCGCACCTGGGTGCATCCACCGAGGAGTCCGAGGACAACTGCGCCATGATGGCAGCCGACGAGCTGATCGACTACATCGAGAACGGCAATATCAGAAACTCCGTCAACTTCCCGAATGTTTCCGCAGATGCTGCCAAGAAGGTCTGCGTACTGCACAAGGAGGGCGCACAGCTCCCCGGCACGGTACTGGCTACCGGTGCCAAGAAGGGCTATGCCTACACCATCCTGGCTGACGGCGATGCCGATGCCATCAAGGCCATCGACGGCGTCATCAGAGTCAGAGTCATCGGCTAAGCCGGCCGCTGTTTTCCCGAAAGCAACCAGACCGCCCCGGAGGGAGTTCCTCCGGGGCGGTTTTCTATTATCCGTTGTAAAACCCATCCTCATACGTCCAGATCTTCGTCCGCAGCCCGTTTCCGCCGAATGTCACCCGCACCCTACAGATCCGTTCGCCCTGCAAATGTGTCCCGAAGAACACCTTTTCTCCGGGTATCTCATCTGCAAAGCCCGCATATTCGACATAGTTCGACCGCAATCCCCTTGCGGAATACAGATTCCGGATCCGCAGTGCGCTCATGGGGCTTGCCAGATACGACCGGTCAAACGCAATGCGCTTGTGCCGCACAATCTCCGTCTGCGCCGCCGCCGGATTGTCCTGCACATACCCGTCCGCATCGCCCTCAATCGTCTCCATGTGATAGCAGCTTACCAGATTCGTCGTATCATACACCGTCCCGAAGGCAACCGCCGCCGGCACCGTAATCTCCCTCGGGTGCTCCGGCAGGGACATCCGCACCATATTCCCCGCCGTATACGCATAGCCCCCCGTCAGCTTGAACACAAAGTGCACAATACAGTCCCAGAGACTTGTCTTGCTCGTCACATAAACATACCCCGACCGGTCATCCTCCTGATACGTCACATGCGGAAAGGTATAGAACCCCTGCACCAGAGTACCCAGTGTCAGATTCGAGTGCAGCCCCGGCACCAGCTCATTCTGTACCAGCAGCGAGGTAAAACTCCTCGACTGCACCCGAAGCAGCCGCACGCCGCCCCGCATCACCTGTTCGATTCTGTCCGGCAGACCGAGAAAGATCTCATTCCCGTCCCATTCCAGCCCGACCCGGCTGACCTGCTCCGGATGGAAGTCCGTCTCCGGGAATACCGCCGTCAGCCGGTCAAACGGCGTATAGATTTCCCGCTCCAGCACCAGCGATGTGCACACTGCCTCCGTCACAGACCCCTGCCCCAGATATAACCGTACAGTAAAGCTCATGCATTTTCCTCCGTCTGCAACACCGTATTTGTCACAAACACCAGTGACACCTCCGGCACGCCGTTTCCCTCGCCCAGTCCATACCCGACCAGTCTTGCATTGGTATACAGCAGCCTTCCCAGACGCACGCCCCTCGTCAGTCCCGAACGCAGCACATGATCCAGCACCGCAGCAGTCTCCGCAGGATCCGTTGCATCCGAGAGCTTCCCCTTCAGCACCAGTCTCGTCCCCTTCGGCCAGCATTCAATCACCGTCCCGGTTCCCTGTGCCGTGCCCTGCTCCCGCACACTACAGCTTCCCGTCAGCCGGTATTCCGTCAGATGCAGCACAAAGTCCCCTAAAATGACATTGTACTGCTTCATGTTACAAAGACTCATACTCATTGCGCATCCTCCATCGTGTACACCCCCCGGAACCGCACTGCCGCCCGGAGAACCGTGCGCTGCAATCTCGCATCCCCCAGCGCCGGCTGCACCTCGCAGACCATCGCCCCCATCGTCTCCAGCACCGGCAGAATCCCGCCGTAGAGCAATTCCTCCGCCCGCTGCACCGGCGCCGTCATCGGCACCAGCACCGAGATGCGCAGCTCCGCCGTAAAAGGATGCACCGCCCCCACACCGTCCGGAAACGGCGCATCAAGCGCAAGCCGTTCTGTCTCCACAACCGTAAACCGCCTGCCGGATTTCTTCGGCAGCGGCACCGCATCAAATCCCGGATACACTTCCCCTCCGCAGACCTCCCGCAGCGCCCCGACCACCGCATCAATCAGCTCCCGCATCACAGCCTCCGATCCCGATAAAAAAGAATGTCTCATCCCGCAGCATATCCCTGCAAACCGCCTTATAGGCAGCAACCAGCCGATACGCCATATCGTCCTTCACGCAGTCCGGCGCAGCCGGCACCGTCCCGGCATACACCGCCGTCACCCCCGCTCTCGTGCCCCAGATCTGCCGGTACCGCAGATTCGCCACCGCCGCCGCCAGATAGCACAGCCGCACATCCGTCTCGTCCGCACCCTCCCGCAGCGCCCTGCGCACCTCTGCCGCCGCCAGATTCAGCAGCGGCAGATACCCGCACACATCCGTCTCCCCCGAGAACAGCGTGAACAGTCCCCCGATCATCTTCATATCCATGCGCACACCTCCCCGAAGCCCGCATCAGTCCATCCGGAACGCACCTGCACCGGATTCCGTCCCGCAAAGCTGCACCTCCGCCTCCTGGCAGCCTTCCGAGAGCAGCGCACGCTTGAACGCCATCAGTTCCCCGATGTCCATTTTGTCAGCCGCCAGACAAAGTGCCTTTGAAACGGCCGTTTCTCTCCCGCACAGCACCAGCACCTCCTCACGCAGCATCTTCTCCACTTCCGCCAGCAGCGCCTGTTCCTTCTCCATCACATCAGCCTCCCTTTCACCAGTAAAATGCTTTGTCACACCCGCCGCAATCTGCGCAGGCACCGCCACAAAGCTCCATTCATAAGCATCCTGAATCTCATCGAGCACCGTGCAGCACAGCTTCCCGTCATACAGTCTCCCCGGCACATGCCTGCACCCCTCACCGCTGCGGTCAGCCCCGCAGACCGAGCAGCGCCGTCTGCCCGCACTGCAAGAAATGCTGACCTCCTTCTTGATCCCGCCGTCAATCTCCCGGATGAGATCCGCATTGGAAGCCGTCCGGATCATATATGCCCTGGCCTTCAGCGCCATATACGGCCTGCCGTCCATCGTCAGCCGCTGTGCATCCGTCACAATCTCCGTGTCATAGATGCGTGCCGTCTGACCACCCGCCCGCAGATCGTGGTCAAAAATGCCGGTTTTCCCGACAAACAGCCCTTTCAGCTCCCCAAGTGCCTCCTCCGAAAAGCATTCAAGATCCCTGTCAATCTCATTGTCACACAGCACCGCATCAAACAGATAGACCTCCTCCGCCTGATGCTCCCGCCGTGTGAACCGGTTCAGTTTTTCCAGCTCTGTCATTGCCACCCCTCCTCAGTAGTGCCGACTCAGGAGGGGGCTCCTCGCTCCCTCCTCAGCAGTGCGTTTGTCGGCTTGCGCCGACTCAGGAGGG
>JAFXOO010000442.1 GCA_017528675.1 Oscillospiraceae bacterium
AGATCATCTCTGCTGAGGTGAGCAGAATAAAGCTCACGGACAAGCCCTGGTTGCAGCCCAGGAAAATCTGGTTCAGGGATGCCGGAAGAATGACGCTCAGGAGCATCGTGGGCTTGCTGACGTTCAGAACCTTCGCTGAGTCAAGAATCCTGCTGTCCACATGGAGTACGCCGCTCATCGTACCGGCAAATACCGGCCAGAACGATGCAAGGAAGATGACAAACACCGAAACACTCCGGAAACTCGGCAGCAGTGCAATACCATAGGGAATGTAGACAATCGGCGGAATGGAGCTGAAGAACTTCGAGAGATAGGTTGCTGCGCTTCCGAGCCGTGCATTCCAGCCGAGCACAAGCCCAAGCGGAATGGCTGTGATCAGTGCCAGCAGAAAGCCTTGCAGGATGATACCGACCGAGCTTTTGATATTGACAGCAATCTTCGGTGCATCCTCGGCAAACTGTGCCAGTATCCTGCCAAACGGCGGGAACAGCGCTGCCGGGAGCAAAGCGGTCTTGGCGGTCAGGATCGTCCATAACAACAGGAATCCATAGAGGAAGCCGATGATATCAAGGAACAGATTCAGGCTTTCTTTCTTTTTGAGCAGCGGCGTGACGGCAAGCGTTACCGCTTCCACGATCACGGCAAACCAGATCAGCCATGCGGTATGCGGCTCTGTCACGGTCGGATGATCGGGAAGAAACTGTGCGCCGATCAGCAGCAGGAACAGCAGGTGCGTGATGCGCAGAAATCTTGCCGTGAAGGAAATGTTTTCTGTTTTGGCTGCGGGTGCGGGAATGACTGCGGATGCCATCAGAGAACGACCTCCTCTCCGCCGATGCGTTCGGCAATATCGTTGTAGAACAAATGCAGCAGGTGGCTGCGGAATTCAGCGTATTCCGGGCTCTGTACGAGCTTCTGACGGTCACGGGGACGCTCAAAGGGAACCGGAATGATCTCGGCAACGGTGCCCGGATGTGCTGTCAGCACGACAATCTTATCCGAGAGCAAAATGGCTTCGTCAATGTCATGTGTCACAAACACCACGGATTTACGGGCATTTTCAGAGCCGGATGCATCTGCTTTCCGGTGCTCCCCGCCTTCCCATAATTTCAGCAGGAGTTCCTGGAGCACGATGCGGTTTTTGGCATCAATTGCACTGAACGGCTCATCCATCAGCAGAATATCGGTATCCATCGCCAGTGCACGGGCAATGGCGGCACGCTGCTGCATACCGCCGGAGAGCTGGCTCGGATATTTGTTTCCGAACTCGCCAAGCCCGACCTTTTCGAGGAATGTATCCGCAAGCGCAAGGCGCTCCTTCCGGGACAGATCCTTGCGTACCTGTGCGATGCCGAAAGCGATGTTCCGGCGGGTGGTCATCCACGGAAAGAGGGAATAGTGCTGAAAGACGACTCCCCGCTCCTTTCCGGTGCCTTCCAGGGGTTTGCCGTTGATGGTGATTTCACCGCCGGCCTGCTTGTACAGCCCCTCCAGCACGCTCAGGAGTGTGGATTTGCCGCAGCCGGATGCCCCGATAATGCTGACAAATTCGCCCTCCTCCACCGTGAAGCTCACATCCCGCAGGGCGGTGAACTCACGGCTTTTCTCGGCATAATTCACGGTCAGGTGGCTGACCTCGATTTTCGGGTGCTGCGTCAATGCTACGGCTGCTGACATATGCTCCACGCTCCTTCTTAGTGCTCTGTTTTGTGTTATTCGTACTGATCGAAATGCTGCTTCAATTCCTGATATACCTTGTCATCCGGATTCTGAGCCAGCAGGCCTTCCAGTGCATTCCTGTAGATCTCAGTGTTGTACTTGCTGTTGATGTCGTAATCCTCGGTGTAACCAAGTGCAACGATGCTGTCCTTCCATGCAGCCGTTCCCTGCTTATCGGGATCCGGATTGGACGTACCATAGCCGCCATATACTTCTGTGCGGATGAGATCTTCCTCGATGTCGATATACTTCTTGACATCGGCAATGGTGCCTTCCTCATTTTCCTGGGTGAACTTGTATGCCTTGATGAGGGCACGCTCGAAGGCGGTGAAGGCGTTCGGCGCCGCATTCAGATTCTCTGTGGACGCCACCTGACGGCAGCAGGGCTGGTTCTGGAGGGCTTCCTCCTCGGAGCATCTGTAGACAATCTCGTAGCCCTGTGACTGTGCAAGCGATGCATACGGAGAATACACGGAAGCTGCATCAATTGTGGCATTGGCGAGTGCCGCATAGGCATCCTTCTGGCTGTCGAAGTAGACGATGTTCACCTTGTCCTCGCCCTCACCGATCTCGATATTGGCATTCTTCAGCAGAATTTGCAGCTCGGCATCCTGAACGCTGTTCTTGACAGATGCAACATTTCTGCCCTTGAGCAGCGCAACGCCCTTGGCATCGGTGTTCTCGGTAAACTGCTTCTTGATGACATAGCCGTGGCCGTTGCTCATTGCGCCGCCGAAGATCGTCAGGTCATGTCCCTGGCTCTGGAAGGTAATCGCCGGCACAGAGCCGATGAGTGCGACATCCAGCTTGCCGGATTCCAGACCGGTTGCCAGCTCTCCGGCACTTGAAAACAGTGTCAGATTGGCCTGAAGCCCCTCCTCCTCGAAGTAGCCCTCCTCCTTGGCGACAAACACCAGAAGGTGTGCTGTGGAGTTCAGGTGGCCGATCTCAAATGTTGTCTTTTCAAGCTCTGCCGGTGCCGCAGCATCACCGCAGCAATCTGCAACGCTTACTTCACTGTTGCAGCAGTCCTTGGTCTCGCCGTCTTCGCAGCAATCCTTGGTGGCCTCAGCAACGCTTTCGGCCGGAGCAATGCTCTCGGCCGGAGCAATGCTCTCGGTCTGCTCAGCGTTCACACTGCATCCTGCGAGGGAAAACAGCAGCGCAACGGCTGCAATACCTGCTTTGATTCTGTTTGTGTTCATCATAAATCACTTGTCCTTTCGTCTTGTCTTTTATACCTTTGCGGTATGGTTCTATTATACACCCAGTTAGCCTACATGTCAAATATGTAAAGTAGATATTTAGTTATTGATGGAATCTATAGCACAGTACGAAAGCGTCTGCCCTACGGACGGAGGCTTCAGGTCGTCGATCAAGTCCGTTTTCTGGTGCCGGCGCACTGTGGAGCGCCCCCTCCGCCGCCATTCGGCGGCACCTCCCCCGCAAGCGGGGGAGGAAAAGATTTAAGGCAATACC
>JAFXOO010000443.1 GCA_017528675.1 Oscillospiraceae bacterium
GGCACATCTGCTTGCATCTTTTCCGTCATCTTGCACAGAAATTCCTTGCTGGGCGCCAGCCCAGCGGCGTCATTTCTATACAATCTGACGAAAAATCTGGCTGCGCATCTGCACCACCAGCTCTGTGCGGTGTTGCCTAAAGCAGAACAGGAACCATCGTTTTTCACATAAAGGAGTTTGAAGCATGGGAAAAGCAGTCATTAACAACGGTATCATGGAATCCTACGAGTTTACCATGCCGGGCAACGTCAAGATCACAGTCGAGGAGGGCGTGAAGGCATTTGGGGAGCGCTGCTTTTTTGAGCAGAAGAAGCTGACCAAGCTCATTCTGCCCGGTACGCTGGAATCACTGGGCGGCTGGTGTCTGTCCGGCACCGGCATCAAGAAGCTTGAGGTGCCGGAGGGCGCAAGGTCGATCACAGATCATGCTGTCGCCAATTGCCGTTCGCTGAAATCCGTGCGGCTTCCGTCCACGCTCACGGAGCTGAGCGGGAATTGCTTCGAGAACTGTCCGCAGCTTGAGGAGGTGCTCCTTGCTGCCGACGGTCTGGAGTTCAACCCGGCAGAGGTGTTCCGGAACTGCCCGCAGGTCACCGTCAGCATCACAGACCGTGACGGCGAGCCCATCCGGAAGCTCTATACCGGCGCCGAGGTCGGAAAAATGCCCGATCCCGCCGACCAGGGGGTGGACAGCTTTTCCATCCGCAATGACGTCCTGACCGAGGTCATCCTCCCGGAGGGGGAAGCCGTCAGGGTAACGCTTCCGTCCGGCATCCGCCGCTGCGATTCCAAGCTCCTCAAGGATGAGGAGCGAGTGACAGAGCTGAGTCTCCCGGAGGGTCTGGAGGAGCTGACCGGCTGGGAATTTGCCGGCACGGGCATCCGTGAGGTACGCCTGCCGGAGGGTCTGCAAAGGCTGGAGGGCCATGTCTTTGCGGACTGCAAGGAGCTGCGGCGTGTCATTGTCCCCGCCTCCGTCCGGGAAATCCGGGGCGAGGTGTTTGCTGGCTGCCCGTATCTCGAAGCAATTCTGTATGAGGGTGAGCCAAAGGACATCCAGGGCAATGTGTTTGCAGGTTCTCCGAAGCCGCTGTTTGTGCCGTGCAGCGGAGAGAACGCTGTTCCGGAGTATCCGGAGGAATTCACGGTCACAGACGGAGTGCTGGAGGCGGTGGATGCAGATGCCGTTGAGGACGGCAGACTGACGCTGCCCTATGGCATCCGGAAAACCGCACCGGAGCTGCTGAAGGATCGCAGCGAGATCACCGAGCTGATCCTGCCGCCGGGTCTGGAGGAACTGACCGGCTATGCCTTTTCCGGTACCGCCATCCGGGAGATCCGTCTGCCGGAGAGTCTGGTGCGGCTGGACGGGCATGTGTTTGAGAACTGCACCGAACTGGAGACAGTTGTCCTCCCGGAGAGCATGACCGCACTCAGGGGCGAGCTGTTCCGCAACTGCCCGAAGCTGCGGTATATCTTCTACGGCGGCGACAAACTCACCTGTGATGACACCTGCTTTGACGAGGGCAAAACGCCGGAGCTCCTCTACCGCCGTCCCCGCTCCGAGCGGCACGACTGGCTTGGAAAGACATTTTCGGATGCGCTGTTTGACGTCCGTGACGGCGTCCTGCTGCGCTATAAAGGCGATGAGAGCATCACCGAGGTGGATATCCCCGAGGGTGTGCAGTGCATCGCTGTTGCCTGCTTCAAGGACATGACACACATCACCGCCGTGAGCTTCCCGGATACGCTGCGGGAGCTGGTCGGATGGGAATTTGTCAACACCGGCCTGAAGGAGGTCTATATTCCCGATAATCTGCATGACCTCGACGGTCACTGCTTCGAGGGCTGCAAGAATCTGAAAACGGTCTACCTCCCCCGGAACATGAGCCGCTTCGGCACCGAGGGAAGCTGCTACTGCTTCCGAAGCTGCGAGCAGCTTGAAAAGGTCTACTACGCCTCCGAGAAGGTGACGTATTTCAACTCTGCCTTCGAGGGGTGTCCGCACTTCCTGGTTGTGCAGAAGTTCTGGGACAAGGCGCAGAAGTCCCGCAAGGCCGCCTTGCCTGCATCCGATGCGGACACAGACGCCCCGCAGACAGCGCCGGAACCGGACACTGCCGCAGAGCTTCCTCCGGAGGATGCACCGGCGCAGACATCTGCGCTCCCGGCTGAGGATATGCCGGACGCAGCAGCGGACAACAACCGGCAGACATTCCCGGAGCCGTCCGAAGAAGCCGCAGAAACCACGCCGGAGCTGCATGCCGAGATGGATAGGCTGCGCCGGGAGGTCGGGACGCTTCGCAGCACCGTCCGCACAGTGGAAGAACGTGCCGCCGAAGCAGAGCGCCGTGCAGAGAAAGAGATACTGCGCCGCCAGCTTGAAGCCGCTGCCGCAGAAAAGGAACGCCTTCAGGCCGAGATGACCCACCGGGAGGTGGTGCAGGCATTGAAGGAGCAGTCAGCCGATCTGCAAACGAGGCTCCGGATTGCCGAAACGAAGTACTTTGCCGTCGAAGCAGCAATGGAGCAGATGCTCCTGGCATTTGCAGAGGATGCTCCGGCGGAGAGCCACAGAGCCATGCTGCTACAGCTCCAGAAGGCAGCCGCAGAGCTGGTCACCGGCAATGCCGATGCCGCCGCACTGCTCTGCAACGAGCTGAACAACGGTGAAGCCGGCGATACAGATGACATCCCCGACGACGAGTAAAGCAGCAGTAACGAGGTAATAAATAGTATGGATACATTCGAGATCCGCAGCGGTATGCTTGCCGCCTGTCATCCGCTTCCGGGCACCGGCACGCTGACTTTGCCGGAGGGTATCACAGAAGTGGCATGCGAACTGGACTCTGCGCATGAATTAGCTTCGCTGACAGTGCCGGAAAACAGCCTTGTCCGGCTGCCTTCCTTCTTTCTCCAGCGCAGCAGTGTGCAGGAGGTACACCTCTCACGGGAGACACTGTTCATTGATGCGTATGCTTTCTGGGGCTGCCGGTCACTGAAGCGGGTGTACCTGACCGAGGGCACGGTGGTGCATCCGGATGCCTTCAACGGCTGCAATGACGTTGCGCTCGTCTGGCAGAAGCAGCCGGCGCTTTCCGCAGAGGAACGTGCAGTGGTGCGCAGCGGCGTACTCATGGGCTATCTGTTCCAGCCCGGAGAAACGGCGCTGACCGTTCCGAAGGGCATCCGCCGCATCGCATGGCACGATGTCCCTGGCAGCAGTGTGCTGACAAGTGTTACCATCCCGCCGGACACAGTGTTCCGGCTGACAGAAAATGCATTCAGAGACTGCACGGCGCTGCGGGAGGTACGGCTTTCCGCATCCTCCGTCGGAGCCGGAGCATTCCGTGGCTGCACCGCACTGGAGGTACTCACAGTCCCCGACGGCACCTGCATCCATCCGGACGCCTTTGAAGATGCCGTAACGCCCTTCATCGTGACCGATGCGGCGCCGGAGGAGTGCCTGCTGATCCGGGATGGTGTTCTGTACGGCTGCTTTCTCCCGGAGGGCGTGACGGAGCTGACCGTTCCCGCCGGAGTAAAGCGCATTGCAGATGACGCCTGCGCCGGCAACACCATGCTGCGCACGCTGACGCTGCCCGAAGGCCTGACAGAGATCGGTGACAGCGCCTTTCTGGACTGCACGGCTCTGGCAGGTGTCACGCTCCCGGAGAGCCTGCAACGCCTTGGCAGAAACGCCTTCAGCGGCTGTACGGCGTTGCAGGAGGCAAGCATCCCAGGAGGGCTGCGCATTGTTCCGATCAGCGCCTTTGAGGGCTGCACCTCACTGCAAAAGCTGCACCTTTCCGAGGGCATCTGCCGCATTGCCGCCGCTGCCTTTCATGGCTGCGGTATCTCATCACTGCGGCTCCCGGACAGCCTGACGGAGGTTGACAAATGGGCATTTACCGGCTGTCATTCGCTGCGGTCCGTGACCCTTTCGGACAGAACCCTGACCGATCCGGAGGCATTTCCGCCGCAGGTAAGCCCCGTGCCGCATTCCGGCGCTCCCCAGGCTCCCATTCCCTATGCAGAAATGTTCTGCATCCGTGACGGTGTCCTGACAGACTTCTGTCCGCAGCCGGATGTGACCGATATCGAAATCCCCCCGGAGGTCACCGTCATCGAGGATAAGGCACTGTTCAATATCCTGACGCTGACAGGGGTGATGCTCCCGGAGACCGTCAGGGAAATCCGCATCCGGAACCTGCGCATACTCGGCGCAGAGAGCGATTTCAACGCCTGCTTCTGGCTTTGCAGCAATCTGACCGACCTGATTTACGCCCCCGGCACGGTGTTGCAGCAGACTGGAGGATACGGCTTTGCAGCGCCCCGCTATGTCCCGCATCTTGAACGGCTGCGCCTGCCGGAGCTGCTTGGCAGCCATCCCTGCATCAGCGAATATTCCGGCAATGCCCCGGAAGCGCAGGGCTACTGCCTGCGTGAGCTCATCCTCCCGGAGACAGACTGCGAGACCTTCCGGATTGACAATTGTCCGCAGCTTGAAAAGCTGTTTGTCCCCGCCTCTGTGCGCAATACCAGCATCAGCGGATGCCCGTCTCTGCGCACGATTGTCACCATCTCAGACAATACCGCCGTCAACGGGAATCCGGATTATACAGCCCCCGGCCAGGCCGAGATCGTTGATCTGCGGCACACCCCCCAGGCGTGGGAGATGCTCCTGGGCGATGCAAGGCAGCGCCTTGACGAGCAGATTGCTGCTCTTGCGGAGCGCATCCGCCTCCAGCGTGAAGCGCACCGGCCGGCACCCGCAGCACCGGTGCCGATGCCCGAACCGCCGCAGCCTGTCCCTGAACCGGAGAAACCTGTACCGGTACCCGAACCCGTACCGGAGCCGGCGCCCCCTCCCGCACCCGAACCGGAGCCGCCGAAAAAAACGGTATCTGCGCCGGCAGTCCCGCTGCCGGAGATCACCAATCCGACCACGCTTGAGGAGCATCTGTACTACTTTGTGCAGACCGGAAGCGAGTCGAGTGAGGCATATATCGCAGCGCATTTCCGGGAAGCATCCAGGTTTCTCCTGACGATGGATCCGTATGTATCCAGTGTTGTCATGAGCAGCCTCCGGATCGGCACAACCCAGAACAAGCGCTTCCTGAGCAGCCTTGCCCAGCGTTACGGCAAGACCGGAATCCTTGAAGTGATCCGGTAAGCAGACTGCCCGGCTGCAATTGTGCTGACACTGTATGTCAGCGTACCCTGAACAGATTGAATTGAAGGAGTGTATAGATATGGCAGAGAAAACGACCCTGACCCTCTCGAACGGAAGCCGCTATGTCGGTGAGATCAATGCCGAAGGCCAGCCGCATGGCGAGGGCAAGATGACCTATCCGAACGATCACACCTATGAAGGTCACTGGAAGAACGGCATGAAGCACGGTCATGGCGTATACACCTTCCCGGACGGTGAATACTACGATGGCGAATACCGGGACGATATGCGCTGCGGCTACGGCGTGAACGTCTTTACGGACGGCAGCCGCTATGAGGGTGAATTCAATGAGGGCAAGCGCAACGGTGTCGGTGTTTTCATCTTCAAGGATGGACAGCGCTATGAAGGCGACTTCAAGAACGATCTGTACGACGGCTATGGCGTAGAGATGTATACCGACGGCTCCAGATTCGAGGGCTATTGGATTTCCGACAGAAAGGAAGGCTTCGGCGTCTATACCTTTGCAGACGGCGAAAGCTACCGTGGCTTTTACAAAGCCGACAAGCGCAGCGGCTACGGCAGCTCCGCCTTCCCGAACGGCCAGAGCTACGAGGGCATGTACGAACGGGATACCCGCAACGGCTACGGCATCTACAAATTCCCGAACGGCGGTGTGTACGAGGGACTGTTCAAGGACGGCCTGTACCACGGCTATGGCTATGAGGTCTACAGCAACGGCAACAGCTATGACGGCGAGTGGAAGAATGACAAGAAGGAAGGCTTCGGCGTCTATCTGTTCTCAGACGGCTCTGTCTATGAGGGCACATTTGCCGGCGGCAGAAGAAGCGGCCAGGGCATGATGCTGTTCAACGACGGCGAGCAGTTTACAGGTCTGTGGCAGGATGACCGCAAGACCACCCAGGGCAAGACGGTTCATGTTGCCTTTGACAAGGCCGCCGTGCAGGAAATCGCTGACAAGGCAGCCCGCCGCCGCCAGGAGGCACTCAGAAGCGAAAAGACGGTCTTTGACCGCTGCAAGCATGCGGCAGAAGCCGCTGAGGCAAAGATGAAGGACGATGCCGACCGTGTAGCAGAAATTGTCAGAAATCCCGGAACGAAAAGATCCGCCCCCCAGTCACCCTCTGTTGTGGAAGCAGCCGCTTCTGCGGCACGGAGCGTGTCTGCATCGGCGTCCACGCTGATGAATAAGATCTTCAAGTCTGGTGCCGCCGCTCCCGCAGCAGCACCGGCGGCAGTGCCCGATGCACCGGAGCCGTCACCGGAGCCGGCCCCGCAGGCACCCTCTGCTGATGATGCGGCACAGGAGCACTGTCAGGCAGAGATCGAGAAGCTCCGCACCGAGCTCAGGCAGCTCCGGGAGGAAAATGCCGGTCTCAGAGCGGCTCAGGAAAAGCTGACCGCCGAGCTGGCACACCAGAAGGAACTGTACGAGATGCAGAAGCAGCTCGTTGATACCAATGCCGAGAAGGCACGCCTTGAGGCTGAAATGCAGTATAAGCAGAAGCTTGCGGAGCTTGAGCACCGCAATGCCGAGCTGCAACGTGAAATGGAGGTCGAGCGTGCCAAGCAGGTGACACCGGGCACACCGCTCGACCAGGTGCTCAAGATCTTTGCCGAGTACAAGACCGAGGAAAGCCGGCAGATCATTCTTCTGCAATACGGCAAGGCTGTCTATGCAATGCTGAAAATGAATGCAGACGATGTGGCTGAGATCATGCGGGATCCCCAGATCGGAACGCTGGAGAACCGCCGGACACTCAACAGTCTCGCCCGCCGCTATCAGAGAGATGACATCATCGAAAAGCTCAGCGAACTGGCATGACCAAGCCTCGGATGAATCCCCCGAACAAAGGAGAAAGCTGCAATGAGACTGAAATATCTGGTATTTAAAGAAGGGTACTACTGGGGAGCGGTGGATCTGAAGGATCAGCCGTCCGGCTCCGGTAAGATGACCTATCAGAACGGCGATGTATACGACGGCGAATGGCTCAACGGCAGCAGGGACGGCTATGGCAAGATGGAGTACCAGAATGGCGATGTCTATGACGGCGACTGGAAATACGGCGAGCGTTCCGGCTCCGGTACTATGACATATTATGAGAAGGGCGACTCCTACGAGGGCGGCTGGAAGCACGACAAGCGACAGGGCAGCGGCAAGATGATCTACGCCGACGGCAATATCTACCAGGGCGGCTGGGTAGGCGGCTCCATCAACGGCTACGGCAAAATGATCTATGCAGACGGCGATATCTATGAAGGCGACTGGGTGGATGACCGGAAATTCGGCCACGGCAAAATGGAGTATGCAAACGGCTTCATCTATGACGGCGAGTGGATCGACGACGAACGCTGGGGCAGGGGCGTGTATACCTATCCAAGCGGCGCTGTTTATGAAGGCGATTTTGTGGAGAACATCATCAGCGGCCAGGGTAAAATGCGCTACGAGAACGGCGACGTCTACGAGGGCGAGTGGCAGAACGGCTTTATGCATGGCTACGGCACCCTCATCACCGCCGCCGGCGATGTGAAGGAGGGCGAGTGGGAGCATGACGAGCTGATCCGGGAAGGTGCCGTGAAGCCGTCCCAGGGCTTCACCTCAGCGAGTGTGGATGATCTGCTCGCCATGTTCAGCGACCTCCAGACGGATCCGGCATCCGGTACAGAGACAGCCGCTTCACAGAACCGCAACCTGATGCTGGAGGACGGCTCCCTGTACAGCGGCGAGCTCAACGCCGAAGACCGTCCTCATGGCTTTGGCATGATGAATTATCCGAGCGGCGCCGAATACGAGGGAGCCTGGGAAAATGGCATGCGCCAGGGACAGGGTACCATGACCTATCCGGACGGCAGCCGGTATGAGGGCGCCTGGGAACAGGACGAGAAGCAGGGTGCCGGCAGATATGCCCTTCCGAACGGCAATCTCTACGAAGGCATGTTCAGCAATGGAGTATACAGCGGCATCGGCAGAATGACTGAGGCAGACGGTGCTGTGTACACAGGTGAATTCCTGAACGGCACATAC
>JAFXOO010000048.1 GCA_017528675.1 Oscillospiraceae bacterium
AGAATAGCTGCTACGACGAGGAAGCACTCGGCTTTGTGAAGGCAGGCATCAATCCGCTTACCTTTGAAGATCTGGTTCTGGCGACAACGCCGGAGGAATCCCGTGCCATCAATTTTGACAAGCGCTGCAAGGTTGTCATTTCGGCATCCGGCATGTGCGAGGCAGGACGCATCAAGCACCACCTCAAGCACAATCTCTGGCAGCCACAGAATACCGTCCTGTTCGTGGGCTACCAGGCCTATGGCACACTGGGCCGCTCCCTTGTTGAGGGTGCCACAAGTGTCAGACTGTTCGGTGAGCCGGTACAGGTGGCAGCCCAGATCAAGCAGCTTCCCGGCATATCGGGGCATGCGGATGTGGACGGCCTGACCAACTGGATCTCTCATATCCGGGATGTCGGACGTGTGTTCGTTGTCCACGGCGAAAGCAACACGGCTGACAACTTCACAGCGCATCTTCAGAATGATCTTGGCCTGCGGGCATATGCACCGTACAGCGGTACAGAATTCGACCCGGTTTCCGATGAGATCACGCTGGAAGCAATCCCGAAGCCCGTTGCAAAGAAGCCTGCCGCCAAGGCGAATACGGTTTACCAGCGACTACTGGCAGCACTTGAGCGCCTGACCGGGCTTATCCGCCGCAGCGAGGGCCGCACCAACAAGGATCTTGCATAACTCACCGACCAGATCACAGAGCTTTGCAACAAGTTCGAGAAATAGCAAATATACGACAAAATTGCCTTCGGGCATTTTGAAATAAAACGCTGAAAAGCAAGGAGGAATTACTATGAATTATGAAATTAAGGGCACTCCGTTCCCGGTTGGCGTTGTCAACCTTGAGGCCGGCGAAAGCGTCATCTGCCAGAATGGTGCTATGACCTGGATGTCTCCGAACATGAAGATGGAGACCAAGGGCGGCGGTATCGGCAAAATGTTCGGCCGTATGCTGACCGGTGAGTCCCTGTTCCAGAATATTTATACTGCCGAAGGCGGCCCTGGCATGATCGCATTCGGATCTTCCTGCCCCGGTGAGATCTTTGCACTTGACATGCAGCCCGGTATGACCATCGTTGCACAGAAGCACGCTTTCCTCGCATCCGCTCAGACTGTTACCTTTGAGACTTTCTTCCAGAAGAAGGTCGGCGCAGGTTTCTTCGGCGGCGAGGGCTTCATCATGCAGAAGTTCACCGGCTCCGGTATGCTGCTGCTTGAGATTGACGGTTCTATCGTAACCTATGAGTTGGCTGCCGGTCAGTCCATGCTGGTTGACACCGGTTATCTCGCTGCAATGGACGGCACCTGCTCTGTGGATATTGAGACTGTCAAGGGCGTCGGCAATGCACTTCTCGGCGGCGAAGGCTTCTTCAACACCAGAGTTACCGGCCCTGGCCGTGTATGGCTCCAGACCATGCCGATCAACCAGTTTGCTGGTTCCCTCATTCCCTATATGCCTTCCAAGTAATCGACATCCTGCGATACAAACTAAACCGCCCCTGCTCCAACGGAAGCAGGGGCGGTCAGCTTGTCGATAAAGCTCTTTTTCTGGTGCCGGCGCACCGGTGAGCGCCCCCATCGGGGAGGGGATATTTCGCAGGGGATTCGCCCCCTGCACCCTGATCGGGGCTATCGCCCCGATTCTTCAGGACAGTCACAAACAAAAGGCTGCGTAACCATCTGGTCACACAGCCTTTTCGCTATAAATGCAAATCATTTCAAACCGCCCGATGTCTACGGTCTGGGAAGTATGTAGCATCAACTGCCGATTTTGCCCTCTGCCGTTACAATAAAGCCATCGACATTGTTGCCGGAGATTTCGTAATTGGCATTGAGCGGAACAGGCACCTGCGTCTGCCCTGCCGTGGCCGGAACATAATAAACCGACCAGGTTGTGCTGCCGTCCGTCCAGTAATAAGGATCGGAAATCGGATGCTTGCTCAGTGAATCAATATATGCCGTCAGCGTCAGACCCTGCTCGTGCATAATCATCGAATGCACTTTGCCGACATACCGCAGATGATGCGGAGCAGAGGCAACACCTGTCACTTCTTCATCCGCCGTGGTATAGCTGCGGACAAAACCATACAGATGAGCATTGTTGGTCAGCCACGGGCTGTTCTCCCGGATACCGACAATGTCGCCCTCCTCGGTATAAATGCAGACATCCACGCAATACCCTGTTGCACTGTCCGGCATTGCTTCCGGATACAGACACACATCCGAAACAGGCTCAGTTGTGCTGTAAATCATCAGATCCGTGCGTTCCATGACCATCACATAAGCAGCGGTCATCTTATTCAGCGCATCGACAACCTCGCTCTTGATCGGCATATCATTGACACGCATCAGGTAATTCTCGCTCTTTCCGGAGAAGTCCACAAGATCAGCATTGCTTCCGGAAAATGCATGGTCACCGTCCAGCAGCAGCAGCTTGCCGTTGCTGATCTCCTTGGTATCCAACGGAACCGCTACGCAATTCTCCGGAACTGCCACACCCGGTACCGGTGCAGACGCTTCCTTGACAACGAACTCCGTAGACGGCTCGCTCTCCTCCTCCGGTTCACCGGCGGTTTTGGCAGCTTCCTCCGGATCCTTCTCCAGCGTGGCAGCATCAGGCCCGTTTCCCGGACTCGCAAAGACGCCCTCGGAAACAATTCCCTGTCCCGGCGGATAGGCTACCGGCGGCTTCCGCAGCCTGCGGCACAGCGCATCAACAGGCCAGATCATTGCGACCCCTAAGATCAGCAAAAACAGATAAAACGCAGGAGAAGCATGCCGTTTCAGCTTCACAGCTTTTTCTTTCCTTTTCATTGTCGTTCTCTCTCTTTCTTTTCGGATACGCCTGCTCTTGCAGTGTCATATCCTTCCCTACACCCTAATTCAGTTCAGCTCACTCACGGTACTCTGCCGCAGGATCTGCATGATCCATTTCATAGGTACCTGTCACAATGCCATACAGCTTGAAGGCATCAAAGACCGGGGTAAACTTACCGGCGCCCTTGGAGGTCACTGCAATATAGAGATGACCGTCCGGTGTCTCCGCATAGGAGGCAAGGCACTGTCCTGCTTCATCGGTATAGCCGGTCTTACCGCCGCCGATGGTAATGCCCGGAACCTCATTTCCGTACATCTTATTAAACATTGTGCTCTTGAGGGTGATGCCGTTGGGGTTCTGCTCGGTCTTGGAGGTGGTGTAAGTATAGGTCGAGATGACCTCCTTGCACAGTTCATTCTTGAGCAGGTACTCCATAATCAGAGCAATATCTTCGGGCGTGCTGTAATGATTCTCATCATGCAGACCGCTCGTGTTCACGAAATGCGTATGCTTCAGACCAAGCTCTGCTGCCTTGTCATTCATCATCTGCACAAATGCCTCATCGGAACCGGCCGTCATGATGGCAAGTCCCTGGGTGGCATCTGCACCGGACGGCAGCGCCGCTCCGTACAGCAGATCTGTGAACGTAACCTCCTCACCGTCTGCAAAGCCGGCCATAGATGCGCTCTGTGCCCACAGGGGCTGTAACACATCCGCCGTCATAGTAAAGGTGGCGTTGGTATCCTCACAGTTTTCTACTGCAACAATCAGCGTCATCAGCTTGGTCATGGATGCCGGATAAATCTCATCATCCGCACTTCCCTTGACAGCCATGATCTCATTATTGTCCACATCGACCAGCAGCGCATGCTGTGCGACAAGCTGATCCTCTGCAATGGTCATCATATCCGCCGCAGGTTCGGGATAATAGACCATCATCGGATCAGAGGTCGGTTCTGTGGGCTCCTCAGTCTCAGGCTCCTCGGTTTCCGCCAGGAATGCGGTCTCTGCCATGGGTTCCAGCACAATGCCGGGGGATTTTGCGCCAAATATCGCCCAGATGCCTAATACACCCAACACGATAATCAATAGCATAATAACAGCCAGCGTAATGGTATCCTTCTGATTTAATACCGGCTCGGTTTTGCGATCTGTCTGCAAAACGAAATGCACCTCCGCTTAATACATATGAATTTACTTATAATTTATTATACTTCTTTTCTACCCGGTTGTCAATGATAGAACTCAAAAAAACAGGAAGATTTCGAAAGTTCTATCTTTCCACTATTTTCAACAGCATTTTTCGGCTTCTTCTGTACAAAGGCCGTAAAATCCTTTGTCAATATTGCCGAAAATGTTTGTTCTTTCTGCGGATGCTTGACAAGCAGCAGGAAGTGTGCTATAATACTATTGTTGTTAAGTACTACTGTCTAAAGGAACTGATGGGCTACTGTACAATGCCTGACGTAGACTGTACTGCCGGGGCTGCCCCGCATGACTGGTCTGCGAGCAGAGATTGACGAAAATGAGGTGAATTTGCATGAAGAAGGACATCCATCCCGTACTGTACAAGACGACTATCACCTGCCACTGCGGCAATGTGATCGAGACACAGTCTACCAAGCAGGATATCAAGGTGGAAATTTGCTCCAAGTGCCATCCGTTCTACACCGGTAAGCAGAAGCTTGTTGATACCGGTGGACGTGTTGACAGATTCAAGAGACGTTTCAATCTCGATAAGTAATGCATATGAGCAAACGGGCGGTGTGATGCTGCCCGTTTTTTCATCTCTGCACGGCCAAAGGAGGTTCGCATGGACTACTTTACAATCGCAGACCCTGCCGAGACCAGCTTCACGGAGAAGCGCTCTGAATTCATCGGCTTCCTCTCCCCCGTCCTGACCAATGACGAGGCGGTGGACTTCATCAATTCCGTCAAGGCAGGCCACCGGAAGGCAAAGCACCATGTTTACGCCTATATCCTGCGGGATTCCAATATCACCCGCTATTCCGACGACGGTGAGCCGCAGGGCACGGCGGGCGTCCCCGTCCTCGAAGTGCTCCAGAAGCGCGGGCTGACGGATGTCTGCTGCGTGGTCGTGCGCTATTTCGGCGGCATATTGCTG
>JAFXOO010000444.1 GCA_017528675.1 Oscillospiraceae bacterium
CCCGGACAATTGTGCCGAGCTCCTCCATGTTGTCACGGTGTGACTGGTAGGTAATGGTAATCTGCCAGTTCCGCCGCCGCATAGCACTACGGAGCTGTGCTATCACATCGTCTGCATTCGTGAAGTAAATGCCCAGATCACGCCGGACATCATAGTGCACAGCAGGCTTTGCACAGCCCGTCAGGAGCAGCATCACCGCAAGCAGAAAAGCTGCCGCACGCTTCATCGACGTTTCCAGACAGAGGCTGCATTGGTATGGAGCAGCAACCGGTCAAGCGGGATGTCAGCCGGACACACATCCCGGCAGGCAAGAGATTTTCCGCAGCCTTCGTAGATATGGGTGCGGTAATCCCGGCGGAGCGCCTGCTGGTCTTCGAGAGGGAGCTCCGCAATGAGCCGGGCTGCCGGAACAAAGGATGCCATGCCGAAGAACGTATCTCCCGGACTGAAATTCGGGCAGATCTCCAGACAGCAGCCGCATTGCAGACAGCGGGATGCTTCATAGGCAAGCTCTGCTTTTTTTCCCTCCGCCGCAGCATCAGTTTCCAGCCAGACGGAGAGCGTGCGGAGGTTCTCAAACAGAATGCTGCGATCAACGATCAGATCAGCAATGACCGGAAATTTCCGCAGCGGTTCAAGCCGGATCCGTCCCTTTTTCTGAACGGCACCAAGCTTCGCATCACACGCAAGCATGGGCTTTCCGTTGATGACCATTGCACAGGCACCGCATTTTTTCTGGAGGCAGGAGCATTCCCACCGAACGGGTGTCTCAAGCACTGCATTGATCTGCGTAAGCGCACTTGCGCAGGTGGCGTCTTCATCTGCTGTCTCATACGGTATCTCCTGCACATAGCCGGATGCGCCAGCACTCTCCCGCCGCAGGATTTCAAACAGGTATTGCATCGCTTCTCCTTTCGGGAATGGGCTGAAAACGGAGATGAACAGAGCCGCCTGTACACTGCGCAGCCAGGGTTTGGCGGAGAGCTTCATCCCGCTCCGGATAATCCTCCCGGTAATGAGCACCACGGCTCTCACGGCGCTCCAGGGCGCTCCGGAGCATCGCCTCCGCAAGCGCAAGACGGTCAAGCTCCCGCCGGTTGCAGGTTTGTTCCTGTGCGAGGGATTTCAGTTCTTCAAGTGCTTTCTGGAGTGTTTCAGCATTACGGACAATGCCAAGTCCTCCGAGCAATATCCCGCTGATGCGCTGTATCAGAGCCGGAGATGCCGCATCCTGATAACATGCCGCTGCCGACACAGGCGGCATCTCCATGAGCGGACAGGCATCCCGCAGCATTGTTTCCGCTGCACACCTGCCGCCGTAGATGGCACCAAGCATGGAATTGCCGCCAAGGCGGTTGGCACCATGGTACTGGCAGGCGCATTCTCCCGCAGCATACAGCCCTGTCATGCCGGTGCGGTGCACTGCATCCGTCAGAATGCCGCCCATGAAGTAGTGGATACCCTCCTGCACGGGAACAGGCTGTTTTTTCGGATCCGCAGACAGATAATGCATCAATTCCTGCCGCAGATCCGAGAGCTTTCCACGCCAGGTTTCCGCAGGTAGCGATGTCAGATCAAGATAGATCTGATCGCCGGTATCAGCCTGTCTCCGGACAAAAAACATGGTCCGTGCAACCACATCCCGTGGACTGAGATCGCCCATCTCCGGGAAAAGCTCCTGCATGAAATACCAGCGTTTACCGGCCCGTTCAATATAAAGATGCCCGCCCTCGCCCCGTGCCGCCTCTGTCACAAGACAGCGCTTGCTCGGAATGCCGATGGTGGTCGGATGATATTGCAGCATTTCGAGATTGCCAAACACCACACCCTGCCCGAAAACAGCCGCCGCCGCATCACCGGTGTTCTGGGTGGTGCCGGTCGTCATACCGGGAAATATGCCATTCATGCCGCCTGTGCAGAGA
>JAFXOO010000445.1 GCA_017528675.1 Oscillospiraceae bacterium
CCGCATTGACCTTTCTGCGGGTATAGACAAACACGAACACCGCCAGCAGGAAGAGCAGCAGGAAGCCCCAGCCGTAAGTGATTTCACGCTCATCCACGAAGGTGATTACTGCGCCGATGCCAAGGAAACCTGTCAGGATCTCAAGGAACGGTCTGGTGCCCCTGGTGCGCTCGTGTCCCGTGAAGACCGCTGCCTCAAGAAGATACAGCAGCGTTGCAAAAGCAGTGGAAAGTGTCCAGACCACAAGCTCCATATCCTCGAAGAAAAGGTTCAGCGTCAGCATCAGAGCAATGGTCATGAACGAGATCAGTGTCCATGCGCCGGATTTCTCCAGCAGAGGCCGCCTGACCACATGCGCATAGATAACGGTCGTCAGGAAGCCGGCCGCATACGCCCACATCAGCAGCACATTCGTCAGCTTGTCATTCCCGGCCAGGAACGGCAGACGCACGATGAGCAGGCCGGCACAGGCGGCAACGGCTGTCATAACCGGCCAGATGCGCTTGGCGAGGAAGCCTTCCCCCAGAAGCAGCAGTGCCGCAATTACCAGCAGCAGCACATACAGCAGGTGGAATTCTTGTGCATTGAGTACAACGGTCAGGAACACCAGTCCCAGATGCACTGCCATGAAAGCGATATCCTTCGGGAGCTTTCCTTTCTTCTCGATGGCGATGAAAACAGTGCACATGATGAACAGAGCGAACAGGAACGGGATATAATCCGTGTCAAACAGCGTCGCCAGAATGCCGATCGGAAGCGTCACGGCGATGATGACAAGCCCTGTGACACCATAGGTCTTGGAAAGGGCTTCCTGCTTGGCGAAGCGCACCGCCATCAGAACCAGCCCGACAAAGCCCGGCACAAACCAGAACGGTGCAAAGCCCATGTCGGAAATTGACAGATCCTCCTCCTGCGGGAGCAAACCGTTGATCGCAACCGCCGCACCGATCAGCGCCAGAATGCTGCCGAAGACGCCGCCGTGCAGTGTCCCGGAGCCAAAGCGCTTGTTGCAGAACAGAACCGCCAGAATGAGCCAGAGGATCAGGGCGGCAGCGTCGGATTCTGTCACCAGGAACCACAGGTAGAAGGTGTAGAACAGCAGCAGCGGATAGAGCACAAAGAGCGATGCCTTTGCAAGCGGCGTGCCCGGTTTCTTCTGAAGGAGCCATTCGGTCAGGAAGCTGAAACCGACAGCGAACGCCACCCAGAGCGAGAAGGTCACAATCCAGCCGGTCACCTCGTCGGCGCCGAAGGGCTTTAATCCCTCAGCCGATGCAAACCGGGCAAGAAATGTCCACGCTGCGGAGAAGCCCGCAAAGCTCATCCAGGCAAGCGGCGTGTTCTTGTAACGGAACTGCCCGTAGAACGTCGGCAGGGCAACACCAAGGAAGATGCATGCCCAGAGCAGCATTGAACCGCCGCCGCTGTAGGAGAACCATTCCCCGAACAGTGAAAATACGCCGATACCGCCGATGGACAGCGGCAGAAAAATACAGCCGAGTATAAAAAATGCAAGCCCTGTCTTTTCGAGCCTGAATACACGCTCCGCCAGGAGATTGGCGCCGAATGCCAGAACGCTTGCCGAAAGCAGCGTGACAGCACGCCCCATGTTCGGCATGACATCCCAGGTATTGGTCAGAAAGAGAACGCCGCCCAGAAACAGGAACGCCACACCGGCGATCAGCAGCAGCGGAATCGGAGAAAAGGGCTTTTTCTCCTTCTGCGGCATGGGTGCAGGCGGTGCCGGGCGGGGAATATAGGTCTCCCTCGGCGGGAGCGGACGCTGCGGCGGTACTGCGCCCGCAGGCGGGGCAGAAACATTCACCTGAGAAGAATCAAGTGTGAAGGGTTTTGGTGCAGCATCCGGCTCCGGTGATGTATCCGGTGCGCTATAGAGATTGGTATAGTCGTTCGACATAGGGATCCCTCCTTTTATCATGTCAGCCGTTTTTCCCCCGGATTTGGTTTCTATCATGTTAGTACACAATTTCAATGAAAAAATTACGGAAAATCCTGCACAAATATTGACGCCTTGATTTTGACAGGATGCACAATCCCCCTCTGCGGGAACAGAGGGGATTTCGCCCGCTGCGGCGGGCGCCCAGGGCTTTCAGCCCTGGACCTGACCAGCTTTTTGAAAAAAGCTGGACCAAAAACTTTTGAGTTCGCTCCACGCTATCGAGAAATGTTATTTGACAAACTGAAATCCCCCTCTGCCGGAACAGAAGAGGATTTATTCGATCTTATAAGCACCTGCGAACAGCGCAGACGGCAGCGGGGACTCCCCGCAAAAGCAGCCCGAATAGCACTGCCCCCTTTGCCGAAGGCAAAGGGGACAAGCGGTAAACGAGCTTATCAACGCATGTTCCGGTCTGCCCTGACCGGTGAACCCGGCATGCGTCTGCCGGCGGGGGCTCCCCGTCTGCCGGCGGGGGCTCCCCGCCTGCCAGCGGGGGGCTTCCCCGCCGCCCTGCTTTAGTCGTGGATAATGGCGGGCATGCCGTTGAAGGTGATGTTGTACATCTCCTTGGCAACGCTGTGCGGCAGGTTGATGCAGCCGTGCGAGCCGTTGTACATATAGATGCTGCCGCCATAGCGGGATCTGCCGAGGTCGTGGAAGCCGCATCCAAGATAGTTGAACGGCATCCAGTAGTCTACCCAGCACTCATAGCCCTGTACCGCATAGGTACCGAGCTTTCTCGGACTCTCATGCGACCAGATCTGGCAGATGCCTCTCGGTGTGCGGCGCTCC
>JAFXOO010000446.1 GCA_017528675.1 Oscillospiraceae bacterium
ACAGATGCGCAGTCAGATTTTTCGTCAGATTGTATAGAAATGACGCCGCTGGGCTGACGCCCAGCAAGGAATTTCTGTGCAAGATGACGGAAAAGATGCAAGCAGATGTGCCGCCAAGCCGTCAGGCGGGCTTTGTGCGGTATTGCCTTATAGGTTCTGGACTAAATGACCTTGTCCAGGGCCTGGGCTTCCTGGCGGAACACGGCTTCGAGATGGGCTGCGGTTTCCTGCGGATGGGCGATACCGGAGAAATAGGCTTTCAGATAGCGGTCAAAGCTCCGGACATACCCGCCGATCAGCCTGCCGAGCTGCTCCTCCGTCACCCCCGGATCCCGGATACTCCGCTCCAGCCTGCCCGGTGAAATGCGGTAGACCGTTCCCTTCGCCGCCGGTACATAGCGCTCCTCCAGCGCCGTCCACAGCCGGAAAAATTGCTCCAGCACATGCAGAAGTGCCGCATTCTGGGTTCTTAGCTGTACCCGCAGCTTTCCTGCACAGTTCTGCTCCGGCATCCGGTACAGCTCCACGAAGTACTGCACCGTCGGCTTGTATTTGTAGTCGAGCCGGCTTTGTAAGGAGAGCATGTGTGCAGAGGTCTGGTCGAGCACCCGGAACTGCCCCGCCAGTGTCTCCATCTGGGCAAAAACCGCCTGCATCCGCATTTCCGGTGTGACGCAGGACAAATGCTCCGCAAGGATCTGGTTGATGAGATTCGAGCGGCTCGTGTGCAACTCATAGGCAAGCCGGTCCGCCGCCGCTACCACATCATCCGCCAGTACAAGGCTGTAGATACTTTTCTTCAAGATGCTCACCTTCTTTCACAGCAGGATTCTTAAGATTCAGTGCTTTCAGTCTGTCAAAAAACTATTTTACAGGGTTCGGGGCGGCAGCCCCGATCAGGGTGCAGGGGGCGAAGCCCCCGCAAGATCGCCCTCCCCCCGAAGGGGGAGGTACCGCCGAACGGCGGCGGAGGGGGCGCTCCGCAGTGCGCCAGCACCAGAAAGCGGACTTTATCGGCAAGCTGGAAGTACTGATTGATTCAATGCATTCTTAATTTGCCAGTCATATTATTAACTTCTGGCTGCAATTTTATTCTATCACGGATTTAAGAATTTGTCAAGCGGATTATTAAAATTTCACACAAGTTTCACAATGGTTTTTTTTGGGGGGCTTGCAGCCCCCCTGCCTATGCATTTTATGGGGCGGATGCACCGCCCCCCTGCCCAGAGGGTGCCCTCGCCGGCACCCTCTGGACTCCTGGGCGGCAGGGTTGCACCCTGCACCGGCTTTGGGTGCAGTTGGGAGTTGCAACGCATGCTGCCGCTTCGACCGCTCCTTGCGGAGCGGCGGCGGAGTACCCGGTTCATGGTGCAGTTTATGGCATAGGCAGCCTACGGGCAGAAACGGTTTGTCGCATCGCTGCGCTCGCTCCTTACAGGATTGGCGGTGGAAAGAGAATAAACTGCACCGTACTATGAAACACCAGAAAACGACACAGGAGCAGCTTTAGCTGCGATGTGCTAAGATGCATAACAATGCCCCCTTTGCTGTAAGGCATTGGGGGCATGTGGTCGGTGAAACAGTGCACCGTAATCCTCGAAGCAAATCGCCAGCGGGGGCTCCCCGCCGAAGCAACTCACCAGCGGGCGTCGCCCACAAAATTAAAAACACCCGACTCACGTCGGATGTTTTCATAAAGAGGAAGGTAAAAATGTACAGCTTATTCCTGAGCTGTCGCTCATCTGCACTGCAAGCTGTCACTTTTTGAAAAGAAGCTCTTTAACTGGAGCTTTCGCTCCACTGCGCTATAATTAAAGAACTTAACTTTTCTACAGCATTGATGCAATTCCATTTTTTCGGCAGGATTTCACCCGGACTATCCAGAAGCATTTGAGAGGGGAAACTTCTGTAGTACGATCCTGCTGATGGGATTGTATCTGCTGTTTTCACTATTTTACTCGATTTCGCCCCTCATTTCAATAGCTATTTATATTTAATACTATATTTTTATCTCATTAAACCGGTCATTTTTCGAGAAAAGTACGGTTTAATCCGATATAAGTATGAATATTTTGTTAAATCAAGACAATTCACTACCAGTTCATATTTAATTCATTTATCGACATTCCCAAATGATTTCCACAATTGCAGAAAAATTCCGCTGCGGTGCACTGTCCGCAGCGGAGCTTCCGGGATGACGTTGTTAATCGTTTTCCTGATTTTCCGGTTCCTGTTCCGGCTGTTCCTCCTGGGATTCCGGGTTCTCCGGTTCTTCGTGGCTTTCCTCGGCGGGCTTCTTTTCTGCCGATGCCGAAGCATTCATTCCGCTGACGGTGTATTCCTCTCCGTACTGCGCATCATTGCCGTACACTGTGAACTGCATGCCGTCACAGATATCCGGGGTTGACACAAAGACCGTATTGAACGCATAGGGGGAGGATTCCCGCATGAGCTGATTGCCGTTGCCGGTGACGGAGGCTGTACTCCCGGCATCGAGCCCCGGCGAGAACCGGAACGCAATGCTTCGCTGGGTCGAGCTTCCGCTGTCCGGCTCGGTCACGCCGCAGCCGAGTGCATAGACCCAGCCGCCGGTCATCGTGAAGGCGCCGTCGCTGTGCAGGGCGCTCTTGTTCTCCTTCGGGCCGCCGATGATCCACATGGAGCCGCCCTCGATATGCAGTGTGCCCTTGGACTTCATGCCGTTGGTCTGGCCGGTGACATGGAGCGTGCCGCCGGTGACGGTGATGTCATCGTTCGCCATCATGCCGGACTTCACCGCATTCACTGTAATATCGCCGTTTTTGATGACAATATCATCATCCGAGGAAATGCCGTGGCCGACATTGCCGTTGACCCGCAGCGTGCCGGCGCCCTTGATTTCCAGTGTATCATTCGAGGTGATGGTGCCGTCATGCACACCGCCGCCGTCATTGAGCTCGTTGTAGGTGCCCTCGATGAGGGTGATGGTCAGGCGCTTGGCATCGGTGCAGAGGATGGCGGGGCCGTCCGGGTTGCTGATGTTGACGCCGTTGAGTTTGAGCTTGACCTTCTCGGTGGTGTTGACCTCGACCATGCCATTGCGGGAGCCGCTCAGAATATAGGTGCCGGAGCCGGTGATGCGGATGGTTCCGCCGTCAACCGTGATCCCCTCGCCTTCATAACTGCCGCTGCCCAGATCAATCACGCCGGAGACTGTTTTCTCCTCCGTGGATGCCTCTGTGACAGTCTGGGTGGTGGTGGCAGCGGTGGTGGTGGATTTTGCATTCCGGTTCGTGGACTTCGGGTTGGCGGTGGTGGCAGCGGAAGATCCGGTATTTCTGACCGATGCGGCTGTCGTTGCAGTGACGGCGCTGGTCCGGGCAGGCGCCGTTGTCTCTGCGGGGGCAGTCGTACTGCTGCCACGGACGGTGATGCTGCCAAGGTCGATAGGCGCATCGTCGTCGCTCTCGTCCTCCTCATCCTCCTGTTCTGCCTCAGAAACAGATGCCGTTGTCTCGGTTGTTGTTTCAGTTACGGACTCCTTCTGCCTGCCGCATGCCGTAAAAGCGGTGCAGCACGCTGCGGCAATCAGAAGGCAGGCGATGCGTTGTGCGTTTTTCATAGGCGGAACCTCCTGTCATTGTCAATTCTTCACACCATCAGGCCTTCGCCTGATACAGCAAGGCTCCGGGCAGATTTCACTGTCCGGATTGCCTTGTTCAGGATTCATAGATCTTGTCATCATACTTGAACAGCGTCAGCGTCACGGTCATATTGCCGTTGAGCGTGCGCAGTTCGTCGATCATTTTCTTCTGCTCCACATTCTGCGGGAGGCGGATGCTGTAGATGCAGTCGAACATAGAGCCGAAATTCGTGGTTTTGACACGGCGCAGTCTCCAGTAGGTGCAGTACTTGTTGAGCACTGCGTCAAACAGGCCGTCGTAGTTCAGGTTCTCCGGAATGGCGATCTTGAGCGTCATGTCGCTTGCCCTGGGAGCGGCATAGTTGAGGAAGCTCAGCACAAAGAGCACAGCCGCCATCAGGACGAAGAAGATGACTGCATACGCAATATAGCCCATACCGGTGACAACGCCGAGCGCCATCGACAGAAAGACATAACCGATGTCCTTCGGGTCCGCTGCCACGCTGCGGTAACGGATCAGGCCGAAAATACCGGCAATCGCAATACCGCCGATCAGGTTAATGAGCATCAGCAGCACACAGACAATGGGCGGGAGCATGATGAGGGTCACCGCATAGCTCTGGGCAAAGCCCTCCTTCCTGTGCGTGAACATATACACCAGGCTCATGCCAAAGCCCATCACCAGCGAGACAAGCAGACAGATGAGGAAGGTGCCTGTGCTGACTGTGCTGGCTGCGCCGTAGACGGCGTCCGATTCGGTGAGGATGGATTCAAAGAGGGTATTCATAATCAATCTTCCTTTCTATATCTGTGTTCTCTCATTCATACGGCATGCGGTTACGGAAAAGCGACGCCGCCTTTGAGAATAAAGCCGGGATTGTCGGTTTTCCGGATGACGGGCTGCTTTGCGGCGGCAGCGGGTCTTGCCGGTGCCGGTGCTTCACTTTCCCGGAAGTGGGTCCGGAGATAGAGCTCATTGCGGACATGCCTTGCATAGGCGGTTCCGTATTTGGAAAAACTGACCTTGTAGATCTGAAGCTCCGAGAGCTTCTGGGAAAGCCACAGCGGCATGGCGTCTGCAATCTTGACCTCCATCAGTCTCTGGTTGGGGGCAATGATCTGTGCGCCGTAGCTGGGGGATGCCAGCGAGAGATCGTACCGCCGCTCGGTGATCTCACGGTCAAAGGTAAGCCGGAAGTCCGGGTCATCCTTCCCGAAGAACGCAGAGCGCTGATAGCTGATGTACTGCTTCGGCTTCACGGGGTAGTTTTGCAGGAAGATGTCCAGCTCCGAGAAAATCTGCCGTTGCAGGTACTTGCTGAGATCAACCGGCTTCTTGCGCTGCATCAGGTAGGCATCGGATTCCTCAAGCGTCATGGTCACACGGCGCTTTGTCACAATGCCGCCGACCTTCTTCTTGATCTCCAGAAACACCTTGTCCGACGGTGCCGCAGGAGAAAAATAGCTGCGCAGCCGGATCTTTTCCTTGTAGTAGGGCTTTTCGAGCGATGTCCGGATCAGGTAGTCATCCGGAGTGTCATAGTACAGATTATAGATACCGTATTCCTTGCCGTCAACGCAGAAAGGATCCGCATCCATGTACTTATGGAGTTCGCTGAGCAGTGCTTCATACTGTTCCAGACTCAGCATGAACTTGATTTCTTTTCTCATAAAAGTACTGATTGCCATAGTAACTGCTCCTTTCGATGGATTTCCGGGGCTGCCGGATTGTTCCGTTCTCTGATTGTAATTCTATTATAAAGCCGTCTTCTTAAACGAATCTTAAAGCAACTAAATTTTCCGGAATTTTTTGAGTCTTTCAAAACGGCTGTATTACGCCGGATACAAATACGCCCAGCAGTCCTTTGCCGGATTTCAGAAGCATTACACACAGCTTTCACACAGTTTTCCCAGACCGCTTCCCGTCTTCGGCAGTATCCGACACAGGGGATGTGCTACAATAGAAGCAGGGGGAGCCTGACCTGTCCCGCAGACGCAGACAGGGATCGTTCTTGCTTCCCCGCAGACGCTCTGTCTGACATCAAGAACCACAAAGGAAGGGAACCAACATGCAAATCCAGTACAACACAGAAAACGCCTGTCTCACCGTCCGGCTTGACGGTGAAATCGACCACCATTCCAGCAATGCACTGCGGGCGGAGGTCGATGCCGCCATTTATGCGCACCTGCCGCAGGAGCTTGTCTTTGACTTCCGGAATGTCAGCTTCATGGACAGCTCCGGCATCGGGCTCATCATGGGGCGCTACAAAATCCTACAGCCGCTCGGCGGGCAGATTGTCCTGCAAGACCCCGCACCGCACATCGGCAGAGTGCTCCGGCTTGCCGGAATGGAGCGCCTTGCCGCTATCCGCAACACGCCTGTAAAGGAGGCTGTACAATGAAAATCCTCAACGAATTCCGCTGCGTATTTCCTGCCGATTCCGCCAACGAGGCGCTTGCCAGGGCGGCGGTTTCGGCATTCCTCATTCCTGCCGACCCGACTGCGCAGGAGCTTGCCGATCTGCGCACGGTCATCTCGGAGGCGGTGACCAATGCCATTGTCCACGGCTACCGGGAAAACACCGGCGAAGTCGGCATTGTGCTGCGGATGCTGCCGGAGCGGACGCTCTACATCCGGGTCACGGACAAGGGCTGCGGCATCACGGACATCCCGAAGGCGATGGAGCCGCTGTATACCTCTGCGCCGGAGGAGGACAGGGCGGGGCTCGGCTTCGCCATCATGCAGACCTTCACGGACTCGCTGCATGTACGCAGTGCGCCGGGGAAGGGCACTGTCCTGACGATGCGGCGCCGTCTGGGGAATGACCATGCGGAAGAAGCCTGACATCCGGGCAGAGGAGCATCTCGGACTGGTACATATGTGCGCAGGGCGGTTTTCCAATCGTGGAATTCCCTACGAAGACCTGTACTCCGCCGGATGCGAGGGGCTCGTCAAGGCGGCAAATGCGTTTGATACCTCACGGGGCGTGCAGTTCTCGACCTATGCGGTGCCGGTGATTCTCGGAGAGATCAAGCGTCTGTTCCGGGAAAGCGGCACGGTGCATGTTTCACGCAGCCTGCGGGAGCTGTCGCTGAAGGTGCAGCAGCTCACGGAACGCAGCCTCAAGGAGTCCGGTACCGAGCCGCCGCTCTCTGTCCTTGCTGAGCAGACCGGCGCCACGCCGGAGGAGATCACCACGGCGCTGTGTGCGTGCAGCCCTGTGCTGTCCCTGACAGCGCCGGACGAGGACGAGGGACAGATGGACATCGCCGTGGAAGCGCCGGATGAGAAAATCTCGGACAGCCTGGCGCTCCGGCAGGTCATGGCAAAGCTTGACCCTGCCGACCGCCGGCTGCTGGAGCTGCGCTATTACCAGGAGCTGACGCAGGTCAGGACTGCCGAGGTGCTTGGCATGACGCAGGTGCAGGTCTCCCGCCGGGAAAAGAAGCTGCTGCTCTATCTCCGGCAGGAGCTCCTGCAATAATCAGGAAAAGGCTGCATTGCACCGCAAGCAGCCTTTTGCCTGTCATTCACTTGTTCTGTGCCGGTTGGTTTACCAGCGGGTGATATTCTCCTTCACCCAGCCATAGGCAGTCTCTGCACCGGAAACGATGTCATCCTTGTACTTGTACACGCCATAGCCGATGGCGCCGACGGCGACAACACCGATTGCAATGCCGCCGATGATTTTGCCGGCACCTGAACTGCCCGTCACGCTCTCGATCTTCTTCGATGCCACTGAAGCGATCTCCGAAAAATCATCTTCATAGCCGTGACCAAGCGGACTTAAACGTCCACCCGGATCGCCGCCGGCAACTTTCGTCAGCTCCTCCTCGGTGAGCTCGCCTGCATGGGTGAGCTTCTCAAGCTGCTCCTCCGTCAGGGTGCCATCCGCAACGGCGCCGATCATTTCCTTCATCAGTTCGATTTCGGTCAGACTGATCTCAACGCCCTTGTCCGCAAAGAGCTTCTGTACGGCTTCTTCGTTCTCGGCTTCGATGCAGGACTTCACAAATGCCTCGTCGGACATGGCTGCTTTGATCTGTTCGGCTCTCTCATTCACGATACAACTCTCCTTTGCACCTGACTTTACCAGCGGGTGATATTCTCCTTCACCCAGCCATAGGCTGTCTCTGCACCGGAAGCGATTTCGTCCGAGAACTTATACACACCATAGCCGATGGCGCCGACGGCGACAACACCGGCTGCAATGCCGCCGATGATTTTACCGCTGCTGCCGGTTTTCTTTGCCACTTCATTCATCGTTTTTCTTACTATGGGAAGGAGGTCGCTCTCGCTCAGAAGCGAGGGGCCAGCGCCGCCGGCGACTTCGAGAAGCTCATCCTCACTCAGCTCGCCGCCATTTGCCAGCTTCTCAAGCTGCTCCCCGGTCAGGGTGCCGTCCGCAGCGGCGCCGATCAGTTCCTTCATCAGTTCGATTTCGGTCAGGCTCATCTCAACGCCCTTGTCTGCAAAGAGCTTCTGTACGGCTTCTTCGTTCTCGGCTTCGATGCAGGACTTCACAAATGCCTCGTCGGACATAACGGCCTTGATCTGTTCGTTTCTCTTATTCATGTGTAATTCCTCCTGAATGATAATGGTGTTATTGTAGATCGCCGGTTGGATTACCAGCGGCTTGTGATCTTGTCAGCCACCCACTTTGCACCGGATGCAATATCGTCCTTGTACTTGTAGACGCCATAGCCGATGGTAGCGACCGCTGCAATGCCGACTGCAATGCCGCCGATAATCCGGCCAACGCTGGAACTGCTGGCTGCGCCTGAAACCCTGTAGACATCAGCCGGCAATACATCGCCGGAATGAAGCGGCTTCGGTACCGGACCCGTCGGTGTAAGGACACCGCCGGCTGCGGCTTCAAGCTCCTCCTCGGACAGCTCGCCGCCGTTTGCCAGCTTATCAAGCTGCTCCCCGGTCAAAGTGCCGTCTGCCAGGGCGCCGATCATTTCGCCCATCAGCTCGATCTCGGTCAGAGACATCTCGATGCCCTTGTCGGCAAAGAGCTTCTGTACGGCTTCCTCGTTCTCGGCCTCGATGCAGGCATTCACAAATGCCTCGTCGGACATGGCTGCTTTGATCTGTTCGGTTCTCTCATTCATGATACCATTCTCCTTCCGATGTCCACTCACCAGCGGGAAATTCTGTCCTTGCTCTTGTACACGCCATAGCCAATGGCACCAACCGCTAAAACGCCTGCTGCAATGCCGCCAATGATGCGGCCGATACTGCTTCCGCCAGTAGCGTTAAGTATTGCCACTTGTTCGTCATTCAAAGCATCGCATCTGGTAATGATACCTTCTACCAGGTCTACCGGGCCGCCGCAGGCTGCGGCTTCAAGCTCATCCTCATCCAGCTCGCCGCCATTCGCCAGCTTCTCAAGCTGCGCCTCGGTTAGTTTGCCGTCTGCCATGGCAGAGATCATCTCCGCCATCAGCTCGATTTCCGTCAGACTCATCTCAATGCCCTTGTCCGCAAAGAGCTTCTGTACGGCTTCTTCATTCTCTGCTTCCATGCAGGACTTCACAAATGCCTCGTCGGACATGACAGCCCTGATCTGTTCGGTTCTCTCATTCATAATAAAGCCCCTCCTGCCTTTTGATACCGATGCAGCAGCACCGTATCTGACTTGTTGTAGCATAAAATCTGGTGTCCCGGTCAGCCTGCCAGATTGTCAAGATCCATCTCGGAGACACCTTGGGAAGCACTGAAGGAATCATCAGTGCAGTCATTCCGGGATGGTAAAGGGGCTGTTTGCAGGGCTTCGCCCCACGCCTCCTTGCTTCCGGAATCCAAGACGGGTCTTCGCATTCCCCTGCCGTAAACGGCAGCCTTGCCGGGCCGGGTCACACAAGCTTATCAGCAAAGCTGCCCTGCGCAATTCTGTTGATTGGCAGAATGCGTCAGGGCAGTCTGCTTGCTCATGCTAAGCTATCCGTTTACCAGCGGGTGATGTTGTCCTTGACCCAGTTGTAGCCAGTCACAGCGCTGTCCTTTACGGCATTATAGCCAGTCACAACGCCGTCCTTGACGGTGTCCACAACGGAATCACAAACGTCAGACACCTTGTCCACGACCTTGCCGTAGCTGTCAACGATCTGGTCCAGAGTCGCATTGTGGTAGCCCAGCAGCGCCAGACCCTTCTGAGCCACATACAGCGTCGGGCCGCCGGTGAGCAGACCGCCTGCTGCCTGTGCCAGCTCCTCCTCGGACAGCTCGCCGTTTACAGCCTTCTCAAGCTGCTCGCCGGAAATCTTGCCGTCAATGACAGCCAGCATCGTATCACGAATGCCTACGATCTCGTCAATTGACATCTCAACGCCGTTGTCAGAGAACAGCTTCTGAACAGCTTCCTCGTTCTCAGCATTCATTGCTGCCTTTACGAATTCCTGATCCTGCATCAGGGCTTCTACCTTCTTCATTCTCTCGTCCATGATAAACTCCTCCTGATAAAAAATTATGTATTTGTACCCCAGGGGGGGATACCTGTACCATGGCGGGGCGCTGCCCGCACTTTTCCGTTTACCAGCGGGTGATATTTTCCTTGACCCAGCCGTAGGCAGTCTCTGCACCAGAGGCGATGTCGTCCTTGAACTTGTACACGCCGTAGCCGATGGCGCCGACTGCCACAATACCGGCTGCAATGCCGCCGATGATCTTTCCGGCACTGCCTCCACCGTACTGTTTACTGATTTTCGCCATTTGCTGCTCAGCGATGGCCGGGAGGCTGGTAATTCCTCCTGCGCCGCCGCCGGCTGCGGATGCAAGCGCATTCTCATCCAGCTCGCCGCCATTTGCCAGCGTTTCAAGCTGCTCCCCGGTCATCGTCCCGTCTGCCATAGCGGTAATCAGCTCCGCCATCAGCTCAATCTCCGTCAGACTCATCTCAATGCCTCTGCCGGCAAAGAGCTTCTGTACGGCTTCTTCATTCTCCGCTTCGATGCAGGACTTCACAAATGCCTCGTCGGACATGGCAGCCTTGATCTGTTCGGTTCTCTCGTTCATAACAACAGCCTCTCTGCTATGCTTTCCCGTCATTTCCGCTTACCAGCGGGTGATGTTGTCCTTGACCCAGCCGTAGCCGCTGACAACGCCGTCCTTCACGGCATTGTAGCCGGTGACAACGCCGTCCTTCACGGTATTATAGCCGTTCTTGATCTCCTGACCCAGGTCAATCTCCGCAGCTTCACAGCCCTTGTAGGTTGCAAGCGCCGCAATCGTGAGTCCCATCAGTGACCCTAAGAAGATCTTGACATTGGTTTCCGGAGAAAAGCCGCCTGCTGCCTCCATCAGTTCTTCCTCAGAAAGCTCACCGGACACTGCCTTCTGCAACTGCTCCTCGCTGACACGGCCATCGAATGCGGCGATCATTGTTTCACGCAGTGCGCCGATCTCCTCGATTGTGAAATCAACACCGTTGTCTGCAAACAGCTTCTGGACATCTGTCTCGCTCTCAGCATTCAGTGCTGCCTTGAAAAATGCCTGATCGCTGATCAGGGCTTCTGCCTTCTTCATTCTCTCATCCATCATAATTACCTCCTGAATTTCGTTGATTCTGTTTACCAGCGCCGCTTTACAGCGATCGCAATACCAGATCCGAGCAATACAACGCCTGCCACGCAGCCTGCAATCTTTGCGTCAGAAATCGTCTTGAAGCTCCCAGAAATCGTCTGCGCTGAACCCGAAACCGAATTCTCGATGGTTTTGCTGTATGTCGTGGTATCGTAGAACAGCACATCGGCAATTTTGCTGAAGATGCTGCCGCCGGCTACATTTTCGAGATCTTCGTCCCGCAGCTCGCCTTCCTTGACAATTGCTTCGAGCTGCTCACGGCTGACTCTGCCGTCATTCAGACCCTCCAGCAGCTCGCCCATCAGCTCGACCTCCGTCAGGGAGACTTCTACGCCATTGTCCGCCAGCATCTTCTGGACGTCCTCGGCGCTCTCAGCGCCGAGCAATTTTTCTGCGAATGCATTGTCTGACAGCAATGCCTTCAGCTTTTCTGTTTTTTCATTCATTCTTTTCTCCTCCGGTCTGTAAATCAATTTTCTTCTGTCCGGGATCATCATACAGACAGTCGCCGCAGATGCATGCACTGCATCAGGCGTTATATTCATTATAGCATAAGTGTTTTTTTAATGCAATCACCCGTTTTTCAAAAAATGGGTGATTTTGTAATGATTCTGTACCGGGTGATGGGTGGATGACTGGGATGAGCCGCTTGCGCATCACACCTCAAGCAGTCCCTTCAGCGCATCCTGTTTCTGTTCGAGCTGCATTGCAAGCTCAAACGGCGGCAGACCACCGCCGGCTTCTGCAATGGCATCGAATTCCTTCAGGAGCCGGTGCATACCGTCCGCCAGCCGGTCAAGCTGCTCCGGCGTGGGGGCATCGAGATAGTTCTCCAGCCTGCCGCCGGTGTAGCGGCCGTCGGTGATGCCGAAGCAATGCTCCGCCATGGCGGCGTCCGTCCTGCCGAATGCCGCATAGATACCGACCGTATCGGCAACCGCCTCGTCCCAGACAGCACTGACCTGCTCCGGGAAAAGCTTGCGGCAGACGAAGTGGGTGCACTCGTGGTACATCCGGATGGTCATGGAATGGCCGAGCCACTCCTCCGGGGTGAAGCCGAAGTCCGATGCCGGAATACCGCTGTAGGGGCTGGTGGACAGCACGATCAGCGACTCGGTGTAATTGCTCTTATCCTGCGTGAAGCGGCGAAATTCCGCATTCCACCCGATCAACCCCGCATCGGGATGCTCACGCTCGAATTCCTCCCGGTGCGCATCAATCCTGCGGCGGTTGATGATGCCGCTGATGATGGAGGCTCCCTGCGTCCTGGGAATTTCCACAGCAGCACAGCGGTTTGCCATAATCCGGAGGAATGTCTCGAAATCCTGCCGCTCATCGAGAACAATCACCCGCACCTCGCCTGCCGGGGTCTGCTCGAAGCTGCAACGGTCCCGGTCACTTGTAATAAAGTGCGCCAGCGAATTCGTCGGCGGCTCCTCGCCCCTGAGTACGACACCCTTATAGAGCTGCTGGCTTTCCTCGCCGGGGACAAGATAAAGCTGCCGGAATATATCGGCAAGCGCAGGAATCACCTGCCTGCCGGTTATCACAGTCTGATTGTGCATGCGATCCTTCCTTTCTGCCCACAAGCTGCTTCCGGTGAACCGGAGCACAGGCTACTTTTATTATACCATAGGCAGACGGCCGATGCAATTGGCTGAGATATCCAAACGGAATTGTGATTTTTATACATACTGCACAAAAAGAAAGCTGTCCGCACTTTTATCGCATGGTTCTGTGAAAGGACTGGTGTAGAAATGCACGCCGTCCCGCTGCCGGTGTACAACTGAAGCAGCGGACGTTTGCGAAAATACTTTTCGTTTGTTTCGTTTACAATGCACCCGTATCACCCGCATATCACCCGGCGAATCATCATCCTAAAATCATCCGTTCTGTTTCAATCGGGCGATTGCTTTCTCTCTGCGGGTACTGTATAATTAGAACAAGCGGCAATATGCCCTGAAACTGCCCGCTGAGGCGGAAAGGATGATACAATGCTAAAAGAATTATTAAAAATGATGCAGAAGGACCCGGCACTCGCAGAGGAATTCAGAAAATGCGGCAACATCCAGGAATTCCTGAAAACTGCCGCTGAGCACGGCTACAATGTGTCCAGCGAAGAAATTGATGCGCTCTCTGATGTGAACGCTGCTGCGCTCTCCCGTATGGCCAGCTTTTCATTCGTGAACGAATCCGACCCGGACGAAATCTCCGCAGAGGATCTCGCCAAGGTTGCAGGAGGCCTGTCATCTTCGGATTTTCTGCGTGGCGGTTCGGAAAAGATGCAGTAGTTCAGGAAAGCACGGATGAACGCCGTGGCAGTACTCCCTTCACAGGTGTCTCACCCGGATTATTCCGGCACCACCCACCGGTCAGTCACTCTAAAATCACCCGTTTTTTCTAAAACGAGTGATTGCATTTTGTGTTTTGTCATGGTATAATGAACAAAACAGGCAAAAAAGTGCTACCCAAAATAATCAAATTCAGGAGGTTTTTATCATGGAAGAAAAAATTAACGCACTGTTGCAGGAACCCGATTTCCTGGAGGATGTTCTGAAAGCGGAATCCGTTGAGTCTGTCAAGAACCTGTTTTCCGGCAGAGGTCTGGTGCTGGCCGGCGAAATGATCGACAAGCTTGCGGATGCCATCACGAACGCTCTGGCAGCAGCTTCCGGCGAGCTTTCGGAAGATGACCTCGGCACCGTAGCCGGCGGTAATATCCGCCCCGTCCCGCTCATCTCCATTCCCATTATCCGTGAGCCGAGATTCGAGCCGTTTATCTGCGGCGGCAAGTGGTGGAGCGAGCATATCAAAAAAGGCACCAGCCTCGCATAAATCGTGTAAGTCCGTAAAGGCAACACCGCACAGAGCTGGTGGTGCAGATGCGCAGCCAGATTTTTCGTCAGATTGTATAGAAATGACGCCGCTGGGCTGGCGCCCAGCAAGGAATTTCTGTGCAAGATGACGGAAAAGATGCAAGCAGATGTGCC
>JAFXOO010000447.1 GCA_017528675.1 Oscillospiraceae bacterium
CATACAAAGCGTTCGGGCAGTTGCCGTCCACGCAGGACAGGCCGACATAGTCATGGCATTTCATCATGTTACCTCCTCGATCCTGATATAGATGCCGGGGATCTCTGCCCAGAACTTTTCACAGATCTCCGAGCAGACCAGTGCATCGTCCTTCCAGAATCCGCAGCGTGTCATGCAGTCTTTTAGCAGCTTCTGGAGGTTGTCGGTATCTGGCTTTGTGGTACGGTATTCGCCGTCCTTATGCCGGCTGCCTTTCGGGAACAGCCACTTGACCGTGAGTCGGATGCCCTTGTCGAGTGCCGTTTCCGGCCGGTGCATGATGAGATTCGCTTCGAGTTTGGCTCGCGCATCTTTCAGCTTTGCCGGCTCATAGACGACCACATGACCGTTCACGACCTGTACTCTGTGCTCCTGCGCAGTCACAGTCGACGGGATCATGCTCATGAAAAATTCCATCTTCTTCACTCCTTTACTGTTTGCGTTTGTCAATGTCAGGTACAAACGACAGGTGGCTGGCTATTAAAGCCACCTGTTGTGGTACCCATTGACAGGGACAACATTTTCTATCTATTTATATAGCCAGTTGTCCCTGCGTTTGTCCCTGAATGGCAATGATTGCCAATCATTCTGAAACACGACTGACGATGTTATTGTCAACGATCAGCTTGTCGCATTTTTCAAGTCTGCGGCGTATCGTCTTGTCAGCAACGCCCAGGAACTCAGCCATGTCCTGCACTGTGACCTTGCCGCCCATATTCACTGCATCAAATGTGTTCAGCAGCTCGGCGTTCTTGTCTGCCTGTTCTGCTTTTGCCTGCTTCTTCTGGGTCTCGTGTCCGCGTTTCGCACCCCTCTGGTATGGTTTCAGCTCGGCATCCACCTGGATGTCCTTCAGAACGCCGACGGTGTCCTCCTCGTGGACAGGGTAGCGGAACCACAGATTCTTCGGTGAGAACTTTGGAAACTCCCGCAGCGTGCCTTCCAGTCTCCATGCGGTGATCGCCTGCATATAGCGGTCAGATACCTGCAGATCTTTCAGCAGGGTTTCATATCCGTCCTTCGGCAGATGGTCGCAGCATAGTTTCAGCATGGCATTCCGGCTGAACAGATCGTCCGGCGATGTGTCCGCCAGTACGTCCGGTGCATACTGCTTCAGCGCATTCTCACACAGCTTGCACGCCGCCTGGTTCTTCTGCTGCTTCACAATGTCCTCAGTCAGGTCGAGCTCCGTCATGTCGAGGAGCGCATCCGGATCACGGGCGAACACGCCGGAGCCGGATGCTCTGTCCATGCTGCGCTTGCCGCCCTGGGCGCCCTTGCTGTGATGGTGGCAGTAGATCACGGCACACCCGAGCTGCGTGCAGACCTTGTCGAACTGGTTGCAGAAGTGTGCCATCTGGTCTGCGCTGTTTTCGTCGCCGGTGATGACCTTGTAGATTGGATCAATGACGACAGCGATATAATTACCTTTCTTTGCACGTCGGATCAGCTTCGGTGCGAGCTTATCCATTGGCTCTGTCACGCCTCTCAGATTCCAGATGTCGATACTGCCCAGATGCGACGGTGGCAAATTCAACTTGTCGTACACATCCTTGAAGCGGTGCAGGCAGGACGCCCTGTCAAGCTCCAGATTGACGTACAGCACTCTGCCCTTGGCGCATTGCCAGCCGAGCCACGGCCGCCCCTCTGCGATCGCGATGCACATCTCAATGAGCGCATACGACTTGCCCGCCTTGGATGGCCCTGCTATCAGCATCTTGTGTCCCTGCCTGAGTACGCCTTCGATCAGCGGTGGCGCAAGCTCCGGCATATTCTCCCAGGCGTCTGCCATGCTCTCAAAGTCCGGAAGATCGTCGGTGATACCGTCGATATAGTCACGCCATTCCGTGTAGGAAGCAAAGCCGATATTCGTTTCCAGCAGGCACTGTTTCTGCCCCTTGCGCTCGACACCGGGCATCCTGGACAGACGCGACGGGTTGCGGTTCTGCCGGTCTACTTTCAGCCCGTTTTTGTCGCAGACGGTGTAGAGAAATTCCACGCGCTTGCGGTATTCGTCATAATCGCCTGCGTCGATGTGAACGATTGCGTGCAGGGACTTGCCTCCTGAGTAGACGAGTGCTGCGATCGGGAGCTGAAGATCGTGCAGGATGCCGTTCTGCTGCTCGATGCTGATGACGTCGGACTCCACAAGCGCATAGCGGTATTCGGCGACGTTCTCATTTTTGGCACCCTTGCCGTCCATCGGGTTGAAGCGGATCCACGCACCGCACTCCGGATTTGGCGTACCGAAGACGTTAGCGAAATCACCGTTGTACTTTTTCAGTTCTGCAAGGAGCTGCCCTGCGGTTCGGGTATAAGATCCGGCAGTCGGAAGATACTTGCCCTCAGAATTCTGCCAGCATTCGGTCACATAGCCGACAAAGTCCTCCGGCTCGAAGATCGTTTCCAGGTATTTCGTGATCTGCGCAGCCGGATCCCAGTGATCCGGCATCCGGACGGGTGTTGCGATGGTCTGTTCAGCAGACGTGACCACATAGTCTTCGCCGATATAGCTGTCCCAGTCAAGTGCGGCGTCATACGGAGCGGATGATCGTCTCTGCGGCTGATAGTTGTTTTCCAGTGCCAGCTTCACGATGGTCCCGGCTGTGACCGGATGCTCGGAGCCGGAAAAGCCCCGCCACTTTTGCTCGCATTCTCCTCTGTGATAGCGATTCCCGTCCCGTGCTGACCATGCATCCCAGACGCTCACATCATAGCCGGCATCCTTAAGCGCCATACCGACGCCGAGCCATGTCTGATAGTCGAGCGCTGCCGGATCAATATAGTCCAGCAGCTCGTCAAGGTTGTCGTTTTTGTAGTCCATAATCTCTCCTTATGGTGCATAGGTTGCAGGATCTATACCGTGTGGCACGCAGCGCCAGCCGAGCGCAGCGATGCGTGTCACCATATTGCTCGCCTGCTGGAACGTCCATTCTCCTACATGCAGAAAGCCGTAGCGTTCCAGGCACCGGATCTGCTTTGGTGTTGCAAGTCCGGCGGAACGGCGCTTTTGCAGCCGGTCGAGGATCTTTGCCGCCTTGCCGGCACATGTGATCTCGTCGGGGAAGATACCGGCTTTCTCCAGTGCGGCCTTTTGCTTGTCTGATGGCGGAGCTGCCTCCCAGCCGAAGGACGGGACATAGCCGGAGAGATCCTCTGCGGCGATGCTCATCTCGAACTGCAGCGGATCTACGAGTGCTCGCTTGCGCTTTCGCATCTCCGCAAGGGTACTGGCCAGTGCCTCCTCCCGCTCCCGCACTGTATCGCTTGCCGCCTTTTCCTCTGCTTCGGACAGATCAGTCGGACAGCCGGATTCTGCCATCTGCACGGTCATCCTGTCAGCGACCTCCTTATTCTGCGCGATCAGACAGGCTGGCCGGCACAGCTCATGCCGCTCTGTATGCCACAGGAAATCCAGCAGAAGCAGGTGATCCTTTCCCTCACACAGCCGGGTGCCTCTGCCGACCATCTGACTGTACAGTGCTCTGACCTTGGTCGGCCTCAGCACGATCACGCAGTCCACGGACGGGCAGTCCCATCCTTCTGTGAGCAGCATCGAGTTGCAAAGCACATTGTACTTGCCTGCATCGAAATCCGCAAGAATCTCCGCACGGTCAGGGCTCTCACCGTTGACCTCTGCTGCGTTAAAGCCATGCCGGTTCAGGATGTCGCGGAACTTCTGCGATGTTTTGACGAGCGGCAGGAAGACCACGGTCTTTCTGTTTTTGCAGTAGTGCTCCATCTCCGTGGCGATCTGCTCCAGATACGGATCGAGCGCCGTGTCGATGTCAGCCGCCTTGAAGTCTCCGGCCTGTACGGACACGCCCGTGAAGTCGATCTTCAGCGGGATCGTCACTGCCTTGATCGGGGAGAGATAGCCTTCACGGATCGCCTGCGGCAGGGTGTATTCATAGGCGAGCGTTTCAAAGACCTGTCCGAGGTTTTTCATATCGCCACGGTCTGGCGTTGCCGTGACACCGAGCACCCTGGAAGTCCTGAAATGCTCCAGGATCCGCTGATAGCTGTCGGAGATGGCATGATGTGCTTCGTCAATGACGATATGCGAAAAGTATTCCGGCGGGAACTGCGCAAGCCGCTTCTCCCGCATGAGCGTCTGCACTGAACCGACCGTCACACGGTACCATGATCCCAAGCAGGACTGTTCTGCCTTTTCCACTGCACAGCCGAGCCCGCATGCAGACATGATCTTGTCGGCAGCCTGATCGAGCAGTTCACCTCTGTGAGCGAGCACAAGCACTCTGCCGCCTTCACGGACACAGCTTTCGGTGATCTTGGCGAATACAATGGTCTTTCCACAGCCGGTCGGGAGAACGAGGAGCGTGTTCTTCACACGCTCCCACTCATCGAGCACAGCCGTCATCGCTTCCTGCTGATATGGCCGCAGCTTCATTATCTACCGCCTCCGTTCCAGCCCCCCTGCGGCTGCACATAGCCCTGCTGCGGCTGAGCAGACTGCTGAAACCCCTGCACATGCTGCTGATATGGTGTATTCTGTGGAGAATACGCCGCCATTTGCGAAGCATTTGGCGGCACCTGCCCGCGGGGGCTCCCCGTCTGCGGGGGTGGAAGATTCGGCTGATCGTAGGACGGGTAGAGCTTGTCAATTCGGTTGTTCTCGTGCTCTGCACCGTCTTTAGTGTACTTGTTTACTATGATCTTGCAGACGCCGGTTCTGCCGATGATAGCGGGAGACCAGTTCATTTTCAGCTTTTCGCCTTTGGCTTTCATGCCGATCGCAGCAAAGAACTGCGACAGCTTCCATTCCATCTTCTGATGCAGCAGGAAATTCTCGGTGAGCGTGACTGTCTGACCGTCCGGACAGGTGATCTCAAACTCGACGATTGCCTTCGGGCAGGCAGAGATCTTCGGGCCTCCGTTATAACGTGCCTTCCCCACCTTCATGATTTTGAACCAGTAGTCTCCCTCGGGGAGGAGGACAAAGCTGTCCTCATTCTGGATCTCATCGTCCCACCCGAATGCACCATCGTTCTGGTAACCTTGATTCTGTGCATAGTCCATGATTCTTTCTCCTTTCAGTCAAACGGGACATAGTCCCTGCAATTTGCCTTCACCGCATCAAGGACGGCGCCCCAGTTTGCGGTAAGATAGTCATGATAGTCAGCAGGGTAGGTGCTCATCGGCTGCCCCTGTGCAAAATAATGCCACACGTCCGCACTGACATACTCGATCTGATGCGGCTTGACATTGTGCTCATTCATCAGGTCAGCGAGTTTTTTCGGAAGCGGGGGAGCCCCCGCCGGCAGATTCCTCCCAATGCCTTCGGCAAAGGTCGGCGAACTCTCTGATTTTGCAGCAAGTTCCTCCTGTGATACAAAATCGGACGGTGACGGCTGCGGTTCTGTCGGGATCCCCTGCGCCTGTGCTTGTGCAAGCATCTGCTGTGCAGGGCTTGCTGGTACAAGGATGTGTGCGATTGCATTGAAGTCGATGGGGAGCACTTCCGGCAGGCCGAAGCGGTTCTTCGCATCCCACCATGCAGATTTGGTCGTGTACATGACACGCTCTGTCGAGGTCGCCTTGTGCTTCTTTCCTTTGTCGTCCGTGGCGATAATGTTCGTTCGGAATGCCAGGAACAGTGTCATGTCCGACCACTCCTTCAGCAGCGGTGCGATCTTGTTCGTGGTCTTGCTGCCGAGCTTCAGCTCCCAGTGGTCATATTCTTCCATGACCTCCGGTGCGGTCGTCTTGCGTGCGATCGCATGACAGAGGAACACGACATTGACGCCCTCGGAGGTCAGGCGCTCGGTCGCATCCAGGAAACGCCCGATCATTTCTTTTTCGTACTCCCAGCCCTTGCCGTAGTTCAGTCCCTCGATTCCGTTGACCTTGTGCGTGGCGCAGATGTCGTCAAGTGCAAGGCGTTCTGCCCAGTCGAATGTGTCGAAGATGAGTGTCTGGTAGCCCTTCTCTGCATACTTCTGGCGGACGAATTCCACCTCATCGCACAGCATCTGCCAACTCGTAGGCTTCTGCAGGCGGCGGACATTCATGCGTGTGGTCGAGCCCTCGCAGTCAATGAAAACCGCACCGGGGAAGGCTGCGGCAAGCGTAGACTTGCCGACCCCCTCCTGTCCGTAGATCACGACCTTGATGCCGGCATTGTACTGGATCCCGTTGACTTCTTCAAAATTCGGCATGATGATACTCCTTTCAATTACTTCTGCTTCCATCCGGGCACATAGCGGGGCGGTTCTTCCGATGCATTGGATGTATCTCGCCGACCTTTGCCCGAGGGCATTGGGAGGCAACTCGCCTGCGTCGGTGCTACCCGCCCATCCTCAATGATAACGCTGCACTCATCGCCGGTGCTGACTCTGGTTGCGATTGCCTGTAAACCGTTCGCTTCGAGCCATGCGCCGAAATCCGCAAGAGTCTGCATGTCCATCTGTTCGAGCTTATCGAGCAGGACGAAGCCGCAGTCCGGATTCAGGCAGCGGACGATTGCAGTTGCAACACGGAGCTGCTCCGAGCCGGACATGCAGTCCCATGCCTTGCCCTGATAGAGCAGCCTTCCGCACTCGACCGAAAGTCCCGGCAGAGGAAGGTTTGCGCCATTTAGCAGCTCACGCCGTGCCGTCCGGATGCATTCGATCTCGTTTGTGAGTGCCTCATATCGTCTGGAAAGCCCGTCCGCTTCCTGCTCTGCCTGCGCCTTTGCGATGTTGTCACGCACCTTGGCATTGACAGCGTCGATCTCAGCGATGCTCTGCTCGATCTCTGCCGTGGATTCGTCTTGCAGATCCTTGGCAGATTTCCGTGCCTGAGCAGCATCATACTCCGCTTTTGCCAGCACATGCTTTGCTTCCTCCAGTGCTGTTCTGGCTTTGACGACTGCATCCTCACAGGCAGCAAGCTGCGAACGCAAGCGCTGGTTCTCTGCGTTCCGGCGCAGGATCTCCTGCTGCTGAAGGATCAGCTCAGACGCTGTGACCGGCTGCTCCGGTACGCCCTGCCAGGACGGCAGCTCGGCTGCAAACTTCTTCTTCTGATCGGCGATCTGCCCGATGGCATGGCGCTGCTCATACAGGCGCTTTTCCTCCTGTTCCATCTGCATGAGCTGATCTCCCACGCCGATGATCTGCAGCAGCGTGTCTGCCTTCTCCCGGTCAGAAGCATTCAGAAATTTCGGCAGGTTCAGTGCCAGTTCCGAGATGAAGCTGTCGAGCAGCGTCTGGCCGGATTTGTTGCCCTGGGGGTCGATGACCTTGAGGGCGGCATTTTTGCCGGAGCGCTCGACTACAAGCCCGTTGGAGAGTGTGATCCTGATGTGCGGGTCGGTGTAGGCACCGTCCCTTGACGCATTGGTCGGCTTGAACTTGTTGCCGCCGACCGCCCAGCAGATGGCATCGAGGACAGATGTCTTGCCCTGGCCGTTGTTCCCGCCGAGGATGGTCAGACCGTTTGCAGACGGCTCCAGCGTGACCGCCTTGACCCGCTTGACATTCTCAACTTCGAGGGTGTTGATTTTTACTGGCATGAGGGTTCCTCCTTCGCTAACATATCATTCAGTTTGCTGTTGTACTCACGGAGCTTTTCCTTGGCTCTGCATGCAAAAAAGCGGAATTCGCTGCAATGATCATTGTCTTCCAGAAAGTCCATGAGATCATCCAGCGCATTGGCAACGGCATTGCTGATCGCAGCATACTCGCCACGCCTGCGCTCTCCGCCGTCACCGGGGAGCGCTGCCTGTACCATCGGACGTTCTGCAAGCTGTTTCTGTGCTTCGGTAAGTGCAGCGTTCGCAGCATCCCGCTCCTGCCGCAGGGCTTCAAGCTCCTCGGTGTTATCCACGACATCATGCTCGACCGGGCGTTCCTCCAGCTCTGTGATCCGCTGCTGCAGCGTGCCGATCTTTTCGATCAGTGTATCGGAGCGGCGCTTCCATCCGGATCGCACCTCTGAGATCTCCGCCTCTTTGCTCTCCATCGCCGCCTGGAACTGCTTCGTCTTTGCCTCCTTGTCCGCTTCGAGCTTGGCGATCTGCGCTTTCAGCTCCTTGACGGTGACGGATTCCACATCGACGGTTTCCTGCACGGCTTCACGGGTGGGTTCGTCGAGCTTGGCGAGGAGGGCGAGTTTGGTGACACCGATTTGTTCCACTCGAGTGGAAATTTCATCGGTCAGCACACTGGCAATTGACACATACTTGGCTGCCTGTGAATGCTTGATCCCGACCTCATTCTCCGTGTAATCCTCGAAATTCGCATACCCAAGCTCCTTATACAGCTTCCCGTCCCGCATCTCCTTCAAGCCCTTGCATACCTCATACAGCGACTGCTGCGCTGCCTGGGCGTTGGCAATGATCGAGCGTGTCAGGACGACTGCCCGGGTGTAGTCCCCGGAGACGATGACGGTTGACTTGGTTTCTTCGATCATATCCGCTGCTTCACTTCCTTTCACTTTCCAGACCTTTGTGCAGTACCGTGTCTTCACGCTGTCATCCATGTCCTGCCTTGTGATCTCGTATATTTTCGGCGTATCGCCACGCAGATGGACAACATCACCCTCTGCATCCGTCACAAGGAGGACGTCACCTTCTCCGTCCTCCTCCAGATCATCCTCCGGATACCACGAATCATTGACGATGACAAGCTGCCCGACCATCTGCGCCAGCTCATCAAACGTCGCTTCCTCGCCCCAGACATCCCGATCATAGTCGGTGAGATAGTCACCGGGCTTCAGCGGTTCCTGCGCCTCCGCCCGCCGGTTCTCCTCACAGACCTCCTCCCGGTGCTTCGCCAGAGCGTCGCCGACCTCCTTTGTATGCTTCTGGCCGATCTCTCTGTGCAGCCACTCCGACTCAAACTGATACTTGTCATACAGCTCCGGGATCGTCCTGATCCCTGCCCTGCATACGGCATTGAACGCCCGCACGGACAGCCCTAAATCTGCGATTTCCACTTGACAAATCACGTCCTTTCTGATATGATATAGATGTAGATTTTCTTGTGCGCCTTGGCCGGTTGTTCCGGCCAGGTGCTTTCTTTTATATATTCTCCTCCATTAACTGCCGCAGCGTCGCCAGGAAGTCCCGCAGCTCCTGCTTTGCTTTCTCCAGCTCCGCCTGCCTGTGCTCGACGGCAAGCTCCAGCTCCTGCCGGTGCTTGTGCAGCGGTGTGATATGATCCATCCAGTCGGATGTCCTCGGATGCTCGGCTTTTGCTTTCTCCGCCATCCGCTCGGCATGTTGCCGGTCGATCTCCTCACGCAGCCCTGCGTCTATTCGTTTAGCCATTTCTCAGCACCTCCCGCAGCATCTCCAGCTCCCGGATCACGGCGCTGCACTTCCGGCATTCTGCCAGATGTCCAAGACGCCGCTGCTCACTCACGGATGCCGCTGCACTGTTGTAGCGTCCCTCGGCACGTTTTAGCTCCGCCCGCCAGTAGCTCAGGCGGGATTCGATATAGGCATCCATCACACCACATCCTCCAGTCTCTCGATGCGCTCAAACCACACAGCACGCTGGAAGGTCTCGTTGCGCTGCTCCTGCATGAGCTTGGCGATGGCACACATCTCCGCCCAGCGTCTGCGCTGTGCCTCCCTGGCAGCCCAAGCTGCTCTCCTGCGGTTGTTCCGTGCTTCGACCAGCACCAGGATGGCGACGATCGCCAGTATAGCCGCTGTGATATAGGCCAGCACCGTGAAAATTGATGCCAAAAAACTAACCAGTGTCATACGCTTTCTCCTTTCATCGCAGCTCATCCCGCACCCGCTTCTGCACCAGGCTGAAGAGGCTCGGGCTGAGCATGTCCTTCAGTACTTTCTCATAGGCTGTCTCGATGGTCTCCAGCTCGTCGGTAAGGTCCCGGATGGTCTCGGCCATCTTCATGCGGGTTTTCCTCGCCTTGGGCGTTGCGCCCTCGCCCAGCTCGATCAGCCGGGCATTGGCTGCACGCTGGATTCGCTCGGCCAGACCGTCCTCGTTGAACTTGTATGCTGCGCAGAACTGCGCCTGGCTCTCCCACCGCTCATCCATGTACTCCCGCTCGATCTCCTCGTAGAGGATCGCATCCGGGAAGATGTCGGTGTGAAGCTGGAATTCACTCAGCAGCATGGTTGCCACCTCCGAGGATGGTATGTGCGACCTTCATGCGCAGCTCCGTCTCCAGCTCGTCCGGAAGATCGGACAGTGCATGTATCAGCAGCGACAGTACGTTCCCGCCGCCCCCGACGATATTCGACAGTGAGTGCTCGTCCTCGTAGCCGATCAGCAGCACGAATGCCTCTGCACCCTTGGTATTTTCCGCTGCTTCGAGCAGCTCCTCCTTGATCTTCTTTTCGATGTTCATGTGTCCTCCTCCTTGTCGAACATTTCACGCATCAGCATGAGCGCGGTGAGGTCTTTGAGGATCTCAACGGCGGACTTGTCGCATGCTGCTGCTATCTGCTCGATGATCGCACACACCAGGTCAAGCTGTTTGCCCACGAGCCCATAGCACGAAAGGACTTGTCCGGATGCTCCTGCATCATCGAACACTTCCATCGCCATCACGAACGTCTTGCCGTGCTTCACGGCGAGCTCGTGAAGCACCTTGATGGCAGCTTCCAGCTCGGCGGGCATCTTGTGTTCCTCGGGTGCTTCCTGGGTTGCTTTTGCTTCTTCTTCGATTTCCTCGATCTTGCCGACGACGGCCTGGAGCGCTTTCAGCAGCTCGAGCTTCTTGGATTCCGGGATGTTCTTCATGTTCATTGTAGTTCCTGCCTTTCTTACTTTGTGGATTTCTTCAGCTCTGTGATCATCCCGCACACCTCATCGAGCTTTGCGATCAAGTCACGGAGCTCGTCGATCTCGCCGTTCGTGATATAGTCGCCAACCTCGTGGCATGTGCGGCAGAGCCGGTCTTCGAGAGACTGCTCCATCAGATCCAGTTGTTCGAGCTGGGTCAGGTTCTTCATGTTCATGTGGTCTCCTCCTTATCTGATTCTGTGATCTCGGGATGCGCCTTGATGTAGCCCTCGATCAGGCGGGCAAGCTGGGATGCTTTCAGCGGTCCGGGCTTTGTCTGCTGTTCGAGGATGCAGATGGTCATGCTTTTGGTGTCATTCATGATGATTCTCCTTTCTTGGATTCCGGCGTGGTCTGCTGCTTGATCAGGATCATGGTCAGATCAATGATCGAGCGGAACAGCGCCATGCTCGCAGCGTCCAGCTCGTGGTATTCCTGCTGGAATGTCTGGATTTCGCTTTTTTCCATGTGGATTCCTCCTTTCTCAGCTTTTTTCTTTGCAGAAAAAGATGCTTATTGACTTTTTCTGTTCCTTCCTGCTATAATGAGAGCAGGAAGGGGGTGAAAAATATGATGTTCCGTGATTTGGATCCTATTGCTCAGGCTGAATTTGATCGGCAGATCGAACGCGATAACATGCTGTACGACATCCAGCAGAATACATCTGACACTGCAAAGCAGCTTGCCGAAGCAAATACCCGGATAGACATTCTGAAAGAACAGCTCGATGCAGCAAACAATGAACTCCATAAAACTCGCGCGGAGTGCGATGCTGTCAACAGACAGTTTGAAGAGCACCGCAAGGATCTGACAAATCGAAGTAACGAATCAACGTTTATGTCGGTCGCTGCCATTGTGATCGCTTTGATCAGCCTGCTTGTCGCTTATTTCAAGTGATTTGCCATATTTCTTGTCCAGATTCTTCAGGCTTTTGCGTCTGATCAGCGACACGCACAAAGAACAGACGCTGAATCCTAAACTGAACGAGCTCAGACTGATGGAGAACAGCTTCCACGCACTTACAAACATTCTTCTCACCTCCCGTGTCGTTTCATGAGAAAATACTATAAAGGATGTGTTATGCATGTTAATCAACCCCTATACTAAAGAAGCCTACGACTTTTCGCCTATTGATTTATGCGATAATAGATTGATAAATCCTAAAGTTAAAAATCTATATGAAAAGCATAAGGGGACATGTGAACGGTATCTAACATCTGTCTTTTCTGCGGATTCTAAAATACACAGATACTATGTTTACTCGTGGTTTACAAAAGCGGAACCTAAGCGTTATTTCTATGTTGGAAAGGGGGCAGGCAAAAGATGGCAACATATTATATCTGACATCAACAAGTATAAGAATGGAAAGCACAATATTCGTTTTCAGAGATATAGTCAGATTGAAGAACACTGTGGAATTGATCATGAGATACTAATTGACGGTCTAACAGAATATGAAGCCTTAATTTATGAGGAATGTCAGAAACTTGAGTATTTGAAAAATGGAGAAATACTGTTGAATATTGAGGGGATACCAAGCGAGTACGCATTGCATGATTGGGAAGGAGAGAGAGCAGCAACCCCCTCTTTACAAAAAAGCCCATTTTTCACCAGATACTTAGAGGATTTAGGTAATCCATACTTTGACTTGGTAACAGGAGAAGACTTAACCAGAACATATATTTATCCTTATTTTGTAGATGAGTTTAATCCAAAAGTTATAGAGGATAAAGCAATAATAACAAAATGGCTCGAAGTAAACGGAGCTAAAGTTTACAGAGCTATTTCCACAAGAACCAAATCTGTAATTGTTCAAGGCGTTTTGAGGTATGACAGATATGTCGAGTATAGAAACAAAGGGATGAAAATCTTCAGTTCAAAAGATGTAATTTCATATATCGTATCCAGGCACACCGCTAAGTAGTAAATATCATTTTTCCGTAGGGTATGTACTAATCCTGCACCGTAAAAGTACGTTATGTACCGGCTACAGTATTATTATACACCCGTTATGTACTTGTGTCAATAGAAAATGCTGTACAAATTGTACGTTGATAATTTGTGCTTTTTGTACATACCGGGTTGGATGCCTTAATTATCTATTGACAAAAGTACATTTTGGGTATATAATGATAATTGAAAGGAGGTGACGATATGATAGGTGCGAAACTTAAAGAGCTACGAACTAAAAACAGGTTCACTATTGCGCAGCTTTGTGACGAACTCCAGATGAATCAAAACACATATGCTAAATATGAAAGAGATGAACGTGATGTTAGCACAGAGACTCTTTCCAAGCTCGCTGATTTTTATCACGTCACAACTGACTACTTGCTCGGCAGAGAGCCCGCCCCTGATCCCTTCGGCGAAGTCAGCCTGAGCCCGGAGGACGAGCAGGAGGTGCTTGCCAAGTATCTGAGCCTGCCGGATGATGTGCGTGCGGTCATTCTCGATGTGCTCGTGCAGCTCGCCGATGCAGCTAGAGCCAGACGTGCGCAGGAGATGCCTCGTCCGCTTATCATGACCATCCGCAAGCATGTCAACAAAGCAGCAGCAGGCGCCGGGTACGATCTTTCTGATCACGATCAGTGGGAGCGTGTCAAGGTTCTTCAGACCGACGAGGCGGAGCATGCGGATTTCGCAGTCGAGGTGGACGGCGATTCTATGCTGCCGGAATATCACGATGGCGATCTGGTGCTGATTGTTCTTGCGGAAGACGTTCCTGTCGGAGAGGTCGGGCTGTTCCGCCAGAACGGCAAGGGCTTCATCAAGCAGAAGGGCGAGAAGTACCTTATCTCAATCAATCCGGACTATCCGAATATCTATCCGGAGGACGGTGAGATCACCTGCGTGGGACGAGTTATCGGCATTGCTGAATTGCCGGAGTGATATAAATAAAAAAATCCGCCCCGGCGCTTGCAACACCGGGACGGATTGATAAAGGAGGCAGTGTGGTATACTGCAACCCCCACAGTTAAAGTATACCACATTCCTCCGAAAAATGCAAGGAGGAATTTTTTATGAAAAAAGTCGTATTCTACGGACGCTACAGCTCCGCCAACCAGACCGA
>JAFXOO010000448.1 GCA_017528675.1 Oscillospiraceae bacterium
CACATCTGCTTGCATCTTTTCCGTCATCTTGCACAGAAATTCCTTGCTGGGCGCCAGCCCAGCGGCGTCATTTCTATACAATCTGACGAAAAATCTGGCTGCGCATCTGCACCACCAGCTCTGTGCGGTGTTGCCTTAACCGGCAGTGCCGTTCGTCGGGTGGAGAATTTTCTGCCAGTCAGGTGTCTGACCGCTGCCGTTGACGGCTGCATAAATGAGCACGAACGCCGCATCGGAGGCATTCAGCTCCGGCGTGATGCCGTCGCCGTTGACATCGCCTAAAAACTGCGCAAATGCTTCGTTTTCTGCATCTGCCAGATGCGCTTCACCGCCGGCACCCTGCTGGGCCGCAAAAATCAGGATTCTTGCCGCATCCGAGGCCGTCACGGCGCCGTCCAGATCGACATCGCCCCGGCAGCCAATCCGGTAGGCAGCCTGCACAGGCGTTCCGTCTGTTGTCACAACCGGCTGACCGTCATACAACAAGGCGGCTTCGGACGTCTGCGGCACTGTCACAACATCCGGGAAGGCAGGTGCTTCTGCGTAGGAGAATGCTGCATCCGTGAAGGCGCATTCTGAGAGTGTGCCGTCCTGCATCCGCTGCGCTGTTCCACGCAGGTCCGCAGGCGATGCGGATTTTGTCTCATCTGCAAAGCGGAATGCTGCTGCTTCGCCGTCATACTGTGCACCGGCAACTACGATCTCCAGATTCTTCAGGCCGGGAACGAGATCATGATAGGCGGTTTTCTTGGGGTCCGTTGCCTCATTGCTGGTCACAATTGTCCGGCTCATGTTTTCGTCCTCTTTTACGGAATCCGTTGCATCAAACTGAATATGATAGACGCCTGCCGGTGTGCCGGGTGCAATTGCCGCATCCATCTCTGAGAGACTGAAGGCATCGGATACGCCGCCCAGAAAGCTCACGGCATTGCCGGAGGGGCCGTATTGCCATGTCAGACGGAAACGCCGCTGCTCATCCATGAAATTGCTTCCCATGGAATAGCAGGAATAGTGGTACTTCCCCTGCGATGACAGCGTTCCGAGGCAATAGGGCATATACACAGTCTCGAAAACCGTTCCGTCCGGCAGTGTATAGCTTGAGGCCTGCTGGGCAGGGCTTGTCTTCGGATTGCGGTACGAATCCGGAACAAAGGTCAGATATGCACTGTCAGTTACCAGATCGAGCGTAATCAGGTCAAGACGGGCATACTCTGCTTCCACGAAAATGCCGAAATGCAGGGAAGTCCCCTCCGCTGCGGCGGACGGGCTGACATAGACACGCTGCGGATCCTGCAAAGTCCCGGCAGACGGCATGGCACGCAGGGCGAGTGTGATATCCTCTTTCTCATAGGCTGCCGCAGCAGAAAGCGGCTGTAAAAGCATGGCACTGCTGAGCAGGCATGCCAGAATAAAGCTCCGTTTCATTGTGAACCTCCAAATCATAGGATTATTTTTATTATACCACGGCCAGCAGGATATGTCAACCGAAAGAAGCCGGAAAACTGTGGCTTTTTTAGGCAACACCGCACAGAGCTGGTGGTGCAGATGCGCAGCCAGATTTTTCGTCAGATTGTATAGAAATGACGCCGCTGGGCTGGCGCCCAGCAAGGAATTTCTGTGCAAGATGACGGAAAAGATGCAAGCAGATGTGCC
>JAFXOO010000449.1 GCA_017528675.1 Oscillospiraceae bacterium
ATAGTTGTGGTAGAGTCTGCGGTGGCGGTCGTGGCGGCGCATGATGCCGGCAGCTTCGTCACGGTTGACCTCCCTTGATTTGCAGATACGGTCGATTTTGGATTCCTCATCCGCCAGCACAAAAATCTTGATCAGTCCCGGATATTCCGAAAGCACCTCATCAGCACAGCGTCCGACAATTACAAATGACTTTCCGGAATCCGCCAGCTTCGTGATATAGTCAAACTGAATCTGAGCGACATTTTCCTCCGGGGAGCTTGTCATGCCACGCACGGTACGCTTGAGAAAAGTGCGGGGTACTTCGTCATACTTCCGGAGCTTCTCGACATCACCGAGCTTTTCTGCGGCAATTGCGTCGAGCAGATTGCGGTCATAATACTTGAGGCCAAGCCGTTCTGCAAGCATCTTGGCGATCTCTCTGCCGCCGCTGGCAAATTCTCTGCTGACTGTTACGATGAGTTGATGGTTCATACAATCCCCTCCATGTCTCAGTATAGAAGATTACGATAATAGTATACCATATTTTATGCGTTTTTGTCAAGTGATACAGGTAAAATCCCATTTGTGGGCAAAAAAATCCCTCTGCCGGAGCAGAGGGTAACATCTGTATCAATGAGGGGCAAGGAATGGCTTACTTTTCTTCAGATTCAAAGAACTTGTGGCAGAGTGCAGCGATTGCAGCGCCGAGCAGCGGGCCTACGATGAAAACCCAGACCTGGCTGATGGGGGCAGTGTTGCCCATAATGGCAGCCATGATTGCCGGGCCGATGCTTCTTGCAGGGTTGACAGAGGTGCCTGTCAGACCGATGCCGAGGATGTGCACCAGCACGAGGGTGAAGCCGATGACGATGCCACCGAAGGAGCCGTGATTGGCCTTCTTGGAAGTTACGCCGAGGATGGTCAGCACAAAGATGAAGGTCAGCAGTACCTCCACGAGCAGACCGGCAGCGATGTTGTCATTGACGCCGGCAAGGCCGTTGGAGCCGAAGCCGCCGGTCTTGTCCTTGATGTCACCAAGGCCGAAGATGGCGGAGAGCAGACCGGCACCAGCGAATGCGCCGATGCACTGGGAGACAATGTAGCCGACCAAGTCACCTACGGTCATGCCGCCGGTCATGAAAACACCGAGTGAGACAGCGGGATTGATGTGGCAGCCGGAAACATTGCCGACACAATATGCCATGCCTACGATCACGAGACCAAAGGCGAAAGCGGTCAGGATATAGCCCGGCAGGTTGGCGTCACGGTCGCAGCCAACAAGCATTGCCGTGCCGCAGCCGACGAGCACAAGTACCATGGTACCAATGCACTCGGCAACGTATTTTTTGATTGCGTTCATTTTGTTACCTCCTGTTAGATGAAAATACAACATACGGCCGGCATCCCCGCAGCGGTGTTCTCTCTCTGTGATTCCCCTCATGCGCTGCGGCAGTGCAGGTCTGTCTGTTACAATTATTATAACATGAAAAAACTGATTTGTAAAGAGAACAGAAAAAAAACGAGATCTCCGATGTACAAAATCAAGCGCTGAATTTGTGCAGATTGACAAACAGATCCACTTGACAGGCTGTCATGGATATGGTATAATAATTTTACTATCAAAAGGAGAATCATTCCTATGACAAAAGAGCAGTTTCTTGTGATACTTGACAGCGTTTCACCGGCAGAGCACACCGCTTATGTAGAGCATTTCCGACTGAAAATCAGCCATGTGCACGGCAGTGAGATTTCACATGCACTCAGAGAGTTGACAGAAGCACTGAAAATTCTGGTGGATTCGGCCAGGACTGCCGAGGATTCGGCAGCGGAATGCAGACTGCTGCCGGAGCGAGTCAGTCTTGCAAACGATATGATTACGGTCATGACGGATGCATGGATGGTGCAGTGGGAAGCAATGATACGGGAACAGTTCCAACACGGCGGCGTGTCTGCATAGCAGGGCGCAGCGCCGGAACGGTTAAGGCAACACCGCACAGAGCTGGTGGTGCAGATGCGCAGTCAGATTTTTCGTCAGATTGTATAGAAATGACGCCGCTGGGCTGGCGCCCAGCAAGGAATTTCTGTGCAAGATGACGGAAAAGATGCAAGCAGATGTGCC
>JAFXOO010000450.1 GCA_017528675.1 Oscillospiraceae bacterium
GTCTATGAGCTCATCATCAGCGCTGTCAGTTCGTATCTTATCGGGGATTCCACGCTGCAATACTCCGTGACGATCGGGTTGTATATGTTCTCACTTGGCATCGGATCCTTCCTTTCCAAATTCATCCGCAAGGATCTCTGGAACTGGTTTGCCAATGTCGAGATTGGTATCGGCATTGTCGGCGGCCTCAGTGCGCTGACATTGTTTCTGGCTAATCTGTATCTGGAGTCCTATGCGCTGGTGATGTATGCGGAGATTCTGGTAATCGGAACATTTGCCGGACTTGAAATCCCGCTTCTGACCCGGATCATCGAGGAGGAGCGCAAGGAGCTTCGGGTGACATTGTCGTCGATATTTTCGTTCGACTACATCGGCGGCCTGATCGGTGCAATTGCTTTCCCGATGCTGCTTTTACCGCATTTAGGCTATTTTGCGACGGCGTTTCTTGTCGGCTCGTTCAACCTCCTGGCGGCGGTACTCATCATTTACCGCTACGGAAAGCGTCTGAAGCACAGGACGTTTTACCGTTTCCTCTCGGCAGGATTGCTCGGATGCATGTTCATTGGTATGTTTTTTGCCCAGAATGTCGGAAATCTGATTGAAGGCGGTCTGTACCGGGACGATGTGATCCTGATAGAGCAAACCTCCTACCAGAAGATTGTTGTCACCAGGCATAAGGATGACATGCGGCTGTATATTGACGGCAACTGTCAGTTTTCCTCGGTGGACGAATACCGTTATCACGAATGCCTTGTGCATGTTCCCATGGCATTTGCAGAAAAGCAAGCTGAAATCCTTGTCCTTGGCGGCGGCGACGGGCTTGCAGTGCGGGAGTTGCTGAAGTATCCGGATGTATCGCATATCACGCTGATTGATCTGGACAGCGGCATGACAAAGCTATGCAGTGAGAATCCGCAGATTCTGAAGCTTAACGGCGGTTCTCTGCTGGATGAGCGTATCACCATCCGGAATATGGATGCCTATGAGTTCCTGGAGCACAGCGATGCGCTGTTTGATGTGATCCTTGTGGACTTGCCGGATCCAAATAATGAAGCTCTTGCCAAGCTTTATACCAATGTGTTTTACCGCATGTGTGCCAGTCATCTGACAGATCAGGGAATCCTGAATGTGCAATCCACAAGCCCTTACTATGCGGCAAAGGCATTCTGGTGCATTAACAGGACGATGGAGAGCGAAGGACTCCAGGTGAAGCCGTTTCATCTACAGGTGCCCGCCTTCGGTGACTGGGGATTCAATATGGCCAGCAAGACGGCATTGCAGCAGCAGCATCCGGCACCATCGGATACCCGTTACCTGACGGAGGATACAATGCCGGGGCTGTTCCTGTTCGGAAAGGATGAAACCGTAGCCGATGTAGAGATCAACCGCCTGACCAAGCCCATACTCATCCAGTACTACAATGAGGCAGCACGAAACTGGCAATAAAGCAGGAAAGACCGTCCCGTTTTTCGGGGCGGTCTCTGTTTTTCGATAAAGGCAACACCGCACAGAGCTGGTGGTGCAGATGTGCAGCCAGATTTTTCGTCAGATTGTATAGAAATGACGCCGCTGGGCTGGCGCCCAGCAAGGAATTTCTGTGCAAGATGACGGAAAAGATGCAAGCAGATGCGCCGCCA
>JAFXOO010000451.1 GCA_017528675.1 Oscillospiraceae bacterium
AAGAATCTCACTCTGAATGAGATCTTCGCTGACACCTGCATCGAGTTCCTCCTGGTAGGCTGGCAGAGCTGCACGAGGGTCGGCTGTCATCAGTCTGTAGGCATACAGTCCGAAGCCGAACAGGAGGCTGAACCCTGTCAGCATCAGCAGGGTACCGAGAATCTGCATACCTGTCAGTGGGAGTTTCAGGGAAGGAGATTTGTGTTTCATAGTATCACCGCCAAACTTACATCATAATTTGTTAATACTATGTTAACAAATAAATGTGATGAAATTGTGAAAATGCGTTGATAATATGAAGAAAATGTGAACAAAAAGTTAATATAATAGTAAATATATACTCAAAGTATTCAACAATTCTATACAATAACTAAAAACCTGCATTATCACAACTGTAAGTATAAAATGCGGCGGAGGGGCGGCCATCACCAGAAAAGATATGCGATTGACAAGCTGAGCCCCGGATGCTTTACAGGCATCCGGGGCTTCGTCATGTGCGGAATCAGACTCCGAACAGGAGCTTGTCATATGCCGGGAACGGATAATACGCCTCAGCGGTCAGGGTTTCTGCGGTATCAGCAGCTTCCCGCAGCGCAGCCATTTCAGGGAGAAGCGTGTCACGGACGAAAGCGGATGCTTCCAGGATATTCGCAATACCGTGAAGCTTTGCCACGGAATCCTCCAGCTTTGCCGCAGCGCTGTCCATTCTGTCGGTGAGACCGGAGAGCTGTTCCACAAGATGGCGCTCGTGGGCGCAGGCGGCATCCGGCGCAAACTGCGTTTTCGCAGCAGCCTGCTGTGCAGTGTCGGCGGTGAAGCGTACTACAGCAGGGAGAATCTCCTTGCGGGTCATGTCGATCATTGTGTTTGCCTCGATGGTGACTGTCTTGGTATAGTTTTCGAGCATAATATCACGGCGGGAATAGAGTTCCGGCTCGGTGAAAATACCATGCGCCGTAAGCATCTTTACATTCTTTTCATCGCACAGATGCGGCATGGCATCAGCGGTGGTTCTGAGATTCAGCAGACCACGCTGCTCTGCCTCAGCGAGCCATGCATCTTCATAGCCGTTGCCGTTGAAAATGATTCGTTTGTGGTCGTGAATCGTGCGGCGGATGAGATCGTGCAGGGCAGCATGGAAGTCACCGGCGGTTTCCAGTTCATCAGCGAACTGACGAAGCACCTCTGCAACGGCAGCGTTGAGGTGGATGTTGGCGCAGGAAATGGAGTTGGACGAGCCAAGCATCCGGAATTCAAATTTGTTACCGGTGAAGGCAAAGGGAGAAGTACGGTTCCGATCGGTGGTGTCCTTGCTGAATTTCGGCAGAACATCAACGCCGAGCTGCATTTTCTCCTTTTTGGTGCCGCCGTAGGGAACATCCTGCTCGATGGCTTCGAGGATGGCGGTGAGCTCATCTCCGAGGAAGATGGAAATGACAGCGGGCGGTGCTTCGTTTGCACCGAGTCGATGATCGTTTCCGGCAGTCGCAACGGACAGGCGCAGCAGATCCTGGTAATCGTCCACTGCCTTGATGACAGCAGCGAGGAACAGCAAGAACTGCGCATTCTCCTGCGGCGTATCGCCGGAAGAGAGAAGGTTTTCACCGAGATCGGTGGACATGGACCAGTTGTTGTGCTTGCCGGATCCGTTTACGCCGGCGAATGGCTTTTCGTGCAGCAGGCACACCAGATTATGCCGCAGAGCGACCTTCTGCATGACCTCCATTGTGAGCTGGTTGTGGTCGGCAGCGATATTCGTTGTATCGTAGATAGGTGCGAGCTCGTGCTGAGCAGGAGCGACCTCGTTGTGCTTCGTTTTGGCGAGGATGCCGAGCTTCCAGAGCT
>JAFXOO010000452.1 GCA_017528675.1 Oscillospiraceae bacterium
GCCAGAGAGGAGGAGCAGAAGGAAGGCATGCAGGCTGAGGAGGAAGAGGAAGAAGACGGAGAGGAAGAAGCCCCGGAGTATGACGAGCATGTCTGGCTTTCCGTGCAGAATGCCCAGAAGGGGACTGCTGCCATCCTGAAGGCACTGTCCGTACTGGATCCAGCAAATGCACAGGCTTATACAGCCAATACCGAGAGCTACCTCCATGAGCTTCAGGTTCTTGACGGAAAATTCCAGGCGTTGTTCACAAGAGCCGATCAGAAGACTCTGATTTTTGCCGACCGTTTCCCGTTCCGGTATTTTGTCGAGGACTATGGTCTGGATTATTATGCGGCTTTCCCCGGCTGCTCTGCTGAGACTGAGGCGAGCTTTGAGACGGTTGTATTTCTGGCAAATAAAGTGGATGAGCTTGGCTGCAAGACAGTTTATACGATAGAGAATTCCGACCAGAGTCTTGCCAGAACGATCATCAGCAATACGAGCACCAAGGATCAGAAGATCGCTGTCCTGAATTCGGCACAGTCTGTCACGAAGGAACAGATTGCGCAGGGGACTACTTATCTTTCTCTGATGGAGGAGAATTATCAGGTTTTAGCTGATACGCTGAAATGACAGGCATACAGAACTCGTCTATTGCCTGACCCGGTATACTTCTTTTCACCAGTTCTCCTGAACAACCGCAGCGCCTCCGGAGGGGGCGCTGTTTTCTGTCCTGTGGAAGCCCGGAAAAAGGCTTGACATTTCGGGAGAAATGTACTATAATGTTAAGTAGGCGTGTGCCGATAATCTATGATAAGGAGTCTGAACCATGGAAAAGAAGAAAATGTCCCGTTCGGGTTTTGAAAGCTTAAAAGAAGAACTTAGCAAGCTGATTACAGTTGAGCGCCCCCTGATTGCACAGAAACTGAAAGAAGCCCGTTCTTACGGCGACCTGTCCGAGAACGCTGAGTACGACGAAGCGAAGCGTGAACAGCGTGATCTTGAAACCCGCATTCAGGAATTACAGTATACAATTGACAATGCAGAGGTTGTTGAGGATGACAGCATTTCCTTCGATGAGGTCGGCATTGGTGTCGTTATGACCATCCGTAAGGTTGGTTCGGACAAGGCGGAGCAGTTCAAGATCGTTGGTACAAATGAGGTGGATTTCCTCAAGCATCTGATTTCGGATGAGTCCCCCATCGGCAAGGCTGCGCTGAAGAAGAAGGTCGGAGATACCTTCCTTGTGGAAGCACCGGCCGGTGAGGTCAGCTATGAAGTACTTGCCATCTCCAAGGAGATGGATACAGAGGCATAATTGCGATGCTGCACAGGAAATCTCCGCTGCGGAACAAGGATACAAGCCGCTGCGGCAATTGCCATGCCTATCTTGGTGAATCAAAATTCTGTGTTTATTATGGTACAAAGGCAGGAGAGGGTGCTTATCTGCCGTTTGAGGATATAATACAGTGTGTCTACGGACCGCCGCCGGTAGAGCGGGAACATGTCTGCACGGTGTGCGGGCATGTCTGGACAGATTGTGCTATGATTGACAGGGTGAAGTTTTGCCCGGAATGCGGCGGGTCTGTGAAAACAAGGGATCTCGGTTCTCCCTGGTCTGAGACGCAGAATGCGCCGGTTGTCAGTGCTGCTGTGCAGGAGGATATGAAAGCTGGAAATACGATAACATTTGGAAAGGTGAATCAGAATGCAGGACGATCAGAAGACAAATCAGAACCAGGAAGCTCTGGAGACAGTGGACACGACGGATTACCGTCAGATCCGGCTTGACAAGCTCAATGCGATGAAAGCAGAGGGCGTGGATCCGTTCACGCTGACAAGCTTTCCGGTGAATTATAAGAATGCTGATCTCCGTGTCTTTTTTGAGGCAGAGGAGAAGAAGGTGCTTGCGGAGGCAGGCGTGGATGAGGACAAGGTTGCTGCCGGCATGGCAAAAATCGCTGAGAACACCGTCCGCATTGCCGGACGTATCATGAGCTGGCGCAGAATGGGCAAGGCGCACTTCATCGACGTGCGTGACGGCTCTGACCGGATGCAGGTCTATGTCCGCATGAACGACATCGGCAAGGAGGCCTTTGAGGCATTCCGCAAGTGGGATATCGGTGATATCATTGGTATCGAAGGCTTTGTATTCCGCACCAAGATGGGCGAGATCTCCGTCCATGCAAAGAGTGTGACACTGCTGTCCAAGTCGCTGCTGCCGCTGCCGGAGAAGTGGCATGGCCTGAAGGATCAGGACACCCGCTACCGTCAGCGCTACCTCGATCTGATCTGCAACCCCGGCGTGAAGGATACGTTTGTGAAGCGCAGCAGGATTATGCGGGAAATCCGTGCCTATCTGGACGGCATGGGCTATATCGAGGTGGATACGCCGGTGCTGCTCCCGATCGAGATTGGTGCTTCTGCACGCCCGTTCGTGACGCATCACAACACACTGAACATGGATATGTATCTGCGTATCGAGACGGAGCTGAACCTCAAGCGTCTGATTGTGGGCGGTTTTGACCGTGTATATGAGGTGGGGCGTATCTTCCGGAATGAGGGCATGGATCCCTCCCACAACCCGGAGTTCACCTCTGTGGAGATGTATCAGGCGTATACGGATTACATCGGCATGATGGATCTGATCGAGAACATGTACCGCACCATCACCCTGAA
>JAFXOO010000453.1 GCA_017528675.1 Oscillospiraceae bacterium
CACGGTTGCATGGCTGACGCTGCTGTCCAATTTCATTGCGCTGCTCTTTGTGGGCGCTGCGTTCATTGCTGTGGGACTGTTCATCTCGTCCCTGACCGAAAACCAGGTCGTGGCGGCAATCGGCGGCGTGGCTGCGCTGCTGGCATTTCTGCTGGTGCATTTTGCGGCATCGCTCGTCGGAAACTATGCGAATCTTGCATGGCTCCAGAACATTCTGAGCTTTTTGTCGTTCTACAGCAGATATTATGAGTTTACCTGCGGTATCTTCAATCTATCGAGCGTGCTGTTCTTTGTCAGCGTAGCGGTGTTGTTCAATTTCTTCACCGTCCGTGTGTTCGAGAAGAGACGCTGGAGCTGAGGAGGTGCGCAACATGGCTGAAGAAAACAAGAAGCAGGAATCCCCTGCGGAGGGTGACAAACCCACGAAAAAACGGGATGCTGCCACGGTCAAGAAGCTCAAGTACGGCAGTGTTGCCACGGCGATCACCTGCGTGGTCGTAGCAGTGGTGGTACTGGTCAATGTGCTGGTGAGCCGGCTCGTGGAGAAGTATCCGCTCAAAGTCGATCTGACCGACAACGGTATGTTTGAGATCACCGGCCAGACCGAGAATTATCTGAAGGATCTGGACAAGGACGTGAATTTCACCGTGCTCATGGCGGAAAACAGCTTTGAGACAAGCGGTGTGACCATGAAGATGGTGTCCGAGATGCTCAACCGCTATGTGCAGCACTCCGACAGGATCCATCTGACCTATGCTGACCCGACGACCAACCCCGATGTGGTGAGCCGCTATCAGGCATCCTATGCCGGAACGCTTGCCGAGGGCGATATCATTGTGTCGGATGCAGCGGATGATACGAAAATGCGTGTTGTCAAGCTCGCCTCCCTGATGAGCTATGACCAGCAGAGAGACACCTACAGCTTTGTCGGTGAGCAGAATCTCACCTCGGCGCTGCTGTATGTGACCGATGCCAACCCGATCCGGGTTGCAGTCCTTGCCACCGGCAACGGCAGCCCGATCTATAACCAGAACAGCGCCTATTCTCTGGCGATGTTCAGCACGCTGCTCGTGAACAACGGGTATGATGTGCAGACGGTGGATCTCTACACCGGAACGCTCAGCCCGGAGGACTATGACCTTGCCGTGCTCCCTGCCCCGGTCAATGACCGGACACCGAGTGCGATTGAGATGATTACGGCGTTCCTCTACAATGACGGAACCTATGACAAGAACCTGATCTATTTTGCTGATTTCACGCAGTCCAACACCCCGAACATCGACGAAATGCTCTCGACATGGGGCGTTGAGGTGACCAGAAATCTGGCGCTCGAAGGCAACTCCGCCGCAGCCCAGCAGGTGACGCTGACGGTGGGAAATGCGGCTGTTCCGGCGGTTTCGATTGCTGACGAGGCGTATTCCGAGGGCATGGTCAACACCACGCTCCCGATCGTGGCACCGCTGTGCCGCCCGATCAAGCTGCTGTGGGAGAGCACCACGAGCGGCATCACGACCTCTGTGCTGGAGACCTCCGACACGGTTTATCTCAGCGAGATGGGCAAGAGCACCGAGGAGGCCGACAAGACCCCTGCCGGCAAGCAGACGGTCATGGCAGTGACCTCCAGAAAGCAGATGATCGACAACATCCAGCACGGCAGCAGCATTATGGTGCTTGGCTCGATGATGCTGGCAGACTATGCAGTGTTGCAGAATACGTCCTATAACAATGCCACATTCCTCGTGAATGCCGTGAACGTCATGACCGGTAAGGGCAACAGCCTTGTCATCGCCTCCAAGACGATTGAGCAGCCGACCGTTGCCATCACGACCAGCCAGGCAGTCGGGCTGATGGTATTTGTATTTGCCATTCCGGTTGCCATCATCATCATCGGCATTGTCGTTATCGCAAGGAGACGGAACAAATGAGTGAAGAAAAACAGAAGCCGGAGGATGTCTATACCGCCGAAAATGCAGATGCCCAGGCGGATACCATCTTCGGTGATGCACCGGTGCAGACGGCTGCCCCTGCTGCAAAGCAGGGCGGTCTCTCCCGGAATGTGAAGTGGCTGATCGCCGGGATTGCTGCCGTTGTGCTTCTGGCAGGCGGCCTGACGGCGGTGCTGCTGCTGAACAGGCAGAGCGGTCAGGAGCCGTCGGAAAGTCTGGCGGAGACAGAAAAGATCAGACTGAACAACACCGGAACGGACGATGTCCGGAAGGTTGTGGTACAGGGGCAGAACAGCTTTACGGTCGATCTGATTACCAAGGGTGACACGGCTGTCAAGAGTGTCTACGGCATTGAAGGGTATGAGGATCTGTCTATGGATACCAACCTGATCGGGACGCTGATTGACAACGGCAATGCGCTGGAGGCAGACAGCCTTGTGGCGGAAGCAGGCACAGCGGATCTGGCGAAATTCGGCCTTGCGGAGCCTGCGGCAGATGTCACGCTGCAATATGAGGACGGGCAGAGCTTTTCGTTCCGGATTGGCGATGCGGCACCGACCGGCTCAGCGCAGATGTACTGCGAGGCGGACGGAAATGTCTATCTGGTGCGCAATTCGCTGCTGGCGAATTATCTGAAAAAACCGGAGCAGTTTGTCTCTCCGATTCTGCTGCCGGAGCCGCCGAAGGAGGAATATCCGATTGTGGAATCCCTGCTTGTGGAGCGGACGGATCTGGATTATGACATTCTGCTCGAATATGACTACGAGGGGGCGGATGATGCGGCAGTCGGCGGTTCGGCGGCAACGCATATCATGAAGCGGCCGACCTATGCCTACCTCAGCCCTGACAAATCCGTTAAGATCACGCACGGGATGTTTGGCCTGACGGCCATTGCGGTGGATACCGTACACCCGACGGATGCGGACCTCAAGGCAAAGGGCCTCGATGCGCCGTTCTGCACGGTGACGATGAAATGTGACGACGGCACGCTGCACGAGCTGCATCTTGGTGACAGCTATGAGACAGAACTTGGTGCGGCATGTTACTATGCGACATTTGACGATGTGCCGGTGATTTACGGCCTGACGCAGGAGGATGCACAATGGGGCACGTTCCTGCCGAACGACATCACCTCCGCCAGCATTTTTGTGACAATGGTATGGCATATCGGAACACTGGACATCCACACGCCGGACGGGAACACCCTGTTCGAGTGCAAGGGTGATGACAAGGACAATTTTGAGGTGCAGAAGAATGGCAAGGAATGCGACAGCGAACGCTTCCGGCAGTTCTATCACTTCCTGCTGAGCATTTACGGCGAGGAGATGTACTATGATGCCATCCCGGAGACCGATCCGGACATCTCGGTACACCTGCATACCCAGGATGATAAGGAGGACTACACTGTCAACTTCTATAAGCTCTCCGAAATGAAGACACTTGTGGAGCGGAACGGCACGGCATATGTCATCCGTACCTCCTGCCTCAATACGCTGCTGCAAAACCTCAGCGTCATGGATGACCCGTCGAAGGATATTTCGCTCACATGGCAGTGATTGCCCACCCCCCAGCCCCCCACCCAAAGGGAGGGGGG
>JAFXOO010000454.1 GCA_017528675.1 Oscillospiraceae bacterium
ACTGCCGGGCTGCATAGTAATCAATTCCATCCGCAAGTCCGACATAGAACCGGTCAAATCCGGAGTTGTTCACAATGCGGGAAATCCGGAATTTCAATGCTGCAAGCAATGCGTCAAGCGCTTCCCCTTTCGGGAGCTTGTCCGGACGGTGCCCGGTAAAGCAAAGTGAGCGCTCCCAGACGGAGAATTCGTCCGGTGTAAGCAGCGGAAGCTGCGTTTCAGGCAAACCCTTGCACCTCCCTGTTTGTGAAATAACGGCGCATCCGGCATACCGGAACGCCCACAAGTGCTATTATTATAGCACATCTCCTGTTAAATCACAAGGGAAAAGCGGGATTTTTTTAAAATTATTACATTTTCGTAGCATTTTTTGATACCAAATCGACATATTTTACCAATGGTCAGGCTGCTGACGCCGGCGATGCCGTGCGGTGTTGCCTGAAATATCTATCATAGAATCGCCGGCAGCGATCCTGTACGGCGTAGATCAATCGGAGAAAGAGGGAGAGAACATGCAGTACCGTCAAAGAGCATGGGCGGAAATTTCATTGGATGCGCTCACACACAATGTGGAGACCATCCGTCTGCAACTTTCAGATTCCACAGAATATTGCGCTGTTGTCAAGGCAGATGCCTATGGCCACGGCGAGGAGATCATCTGCCGCAGGCTGTACGAGCTCGGCATCCGGTTCTATGCCGTTTCGAGCTTCGAGGAGGCCGTGCGTGTCAGAAAATGGTGCCCGGAGGGTGAGATCCTGATTCTGGGCTACACAGCGCCGGAGTGTGCGCCGATGCTGGCAGAAAACTGCATCATCCAGACCATCGTTTCTGTGAAATACGCAAGGGCGCTCTCTGCCTTTGCACAGCCGGGCTGCCCGGTCCGGTGTCACATCGCACTCGATACCGGCATGGGCCGAATCGGCGTACAGACAAGTGAGCTTGCCGCCTGCTACTGGGAGCTGGAAACGATCATGTCCCAGCCGGGGCTGCAAATCGAAGGGCTGTTCACTCATTTTGCCGTGGCAGATGAGGATGCCCCGGATCACGTTGCCTATACCGACAAGCAGGAGGAAATGCTCTTTCACGTTGCCAGGAAGCTGCGTGCCAAGGGCGCTGACCTCAGACATGTCCACTGCATGAACAGTGCGGCGATCCTCTACCGGAACAACCCCGCCAGCACCCTTGCAAGAGCCGGCATCATCATGTATGGCCTCAAGCCCAATGCGGCGCTGGAGGTGCCGATTGCACTGGAACCGGTACTGAGCTTCCGCTCCCGCATCAGCCATATCAAAACCGTGGAGGCCGGCGACTGCATCAGCTATGGCCGCACCTACTGCGCCGATACCACCAGACGCATCGCCACCGTGACCATCGGTTATGCAGACGGCTACAGCCGTGCGCTCTCCAACAAGGGCGAGGTACTCATCGGCGGCGTCCGCTGTCCGATCACCGGCCGGGTCTGCATGGATCAGATGATGGTGGATGTCACCGATGCACCCGAAGCAGAAATCGGCTCTGTCGTGACACTCATCGGCAAGGACGGCAGCGAATGCATCACAGCAGATGATGTGGCAGGGCTCTGCGGCACCATCGGCTACGAGATCGTCTGCGGCATCTCCAAGCGGGTGCCGAGAATGTTCCTCGAAAACGGACGTCTCGTGCATGAGGACCGCCTGTTCTGATTTTTGGTCAATTTCTGACGAATGCCCAAATGCAGGATTTTCGGCTGTAACAAATACTGCGGATGGGATACCTACTTAATATACGGGCGGAATATCCCGTTTCTGGAACGTTATTTTTGGGGGCAGTTTGCCTTTTAGCAGATTAGTTGGAGGATGTACATGAAGACATACGCTTTGGGAATTGACGTTGGCTCGACCACAGTCAAAACAGTGGTCTGTGAAAGTGACGGCAGCATTCTGCATTCCGCCTACCAGCGGCATTATTCAAAGGTCAAGGAGACAGTGGCGGAGCAGCTCCGCATGATTGCCGAAAAATTCCCGGATGCCGCATTCCGGTCTGCAATGGCTGGTTCTGCGGGTCTCGGACTTGCCAATGCAGCGAAAATCCCCTTTGTCCAGGAGGTGCATGCTGCATTCCTGGCAGTCAAGGCACGTTACCCGCAGGCAGATGCCGTGATAGAGCTCGGCGGTGAGGATGCCAAGATCATCTTTCTGACCGGCGGCGTGGAGCAGCGTATGAACGGCTCCTGTGCCGGCGGTACAGGAGCTTTCATTGACCAGATGGCAACGCTCCTCGGCATTACGGTGCAGGAGCTTGACGAGGCATCGCTCAAGGCAGAGCGGACTTATCCGATCGCCTCCCGCTGCGGCGTATTTGCGAAATCCGATATTCAGCCTCTCCTCAACCAGGGTGCTTCCCGTGAGGATGTGGCTGCCAGTATTTTCCGTGCCGTGGTCGATCAGACCGTGGCAGGTCTTGCGCAGGGGCGTGAAATCAAGGGCAATGTGCTCTTTCTCGGCGGCCCGCTGTCCTTCCAGATGGGACTGCGCAAGGCATTTGTAGACACACTCCGCCTCTCTGAGGAGCAGGCGCTTTTCCCGGAGGAAGCCCCTGTATTTGTGGCGCTCGGCAGTGCTTTGTATGCCGAAAAGAGCGAGGACTCTGCTCTGACAGCGCAGGAGCTCCTTAATAAAGTAGAAAATGCCCATGCGGCATCCGATGTCATTACCGGTGAGCGGCTGTTCAGCTCCCGTGAGGAGTATGTGCAGTTCGTGGAGCGCCATAAGCAGTGCGACCTTGCCTATGCAGACCTGCGCACCTATGAGGGGGATGCCTATCTCGGCATCGACTCCGGCTCGACCACTACCAAGCTCGTGCTGATTACAGAGGACGGGCGGCTGCTGTTCAGCCATTACGCTTCCAACGAAGGACAGCCCCTCGACCGCATTGCCTCCAAGCTCCGCCAGATCTACCAGGACAAGAACCCGAAGCTCAACATCCGTGCCAGCGCCGTGACCGGCTACGGCGAGGATCTCATCAAGGCTGGTCTTTCCGTGGATCACGGCATCGTGGAGACGATGGCGCACTTCAAGGCGGCATCCTTCTTCTGCCCGGATGTGGATTTCATCATCGACATCGGCGGCCAGGACATCAAGTGCTTCAAGATCAAAAACGGTGCCATCGACAGCATCATGCTCAATGAGGCATGTTCCTCCGGCTGCGGTTCGTTCATCCAGACCTTTGCTATGGCAATGGGCTATGACATTGCAGAATTCTCCCAGATGGGTCTGTTTGCAGAACACCCGGTTGAGCTCGGCTCCCGCTGCACTGTCTTCATGAACAGCTCCGTCAAGCAGGCACAGAAGGACGGTGCAACCGTGGAGGACATCTCCGCAGGTCTGTCCTCGTCCATCATCAAGAATGCGATCTATAAGGTCATCCGTGCCAAAAGTGTCGAGGAGCTCGGTAAAAATATTGTCGTTCAGGGCGGAACATTCCTGAACGATGCCGTTTTGCGCTGTTTTGAGCGTGAAATCGGCAGACCCGTCATCCGTCCGGCGATTTCCGGCCTGATGGGAGCTTTCGGTGCGGCACTCTACGCCAGGGAACGTGCAGCCGCAGACGGACAGATGCAGAGCGGCCTGATCTCCCCCGAAGCGCTGGCGAATTTCTCGTACACCTCCAAGACCGTGCGCTGCGGCGGCTGTACCGCCAACTGCCAGCTCACG
>JAFXOO010000455.1 GCA_017528675.1 Oscillospiraceae bacterium
ATGGAACCCTCAGAGTCCCCTGCCCCGACAAGATTATGCACCTCATCGATGAACAGGATCACATTACCCGCCTTCAGCACATCCGCAATCAGGCCTTTGACACGGCTTTCAAACTGACCTCGGAACTGTGTGCCGGCAACAAGCGCAGTCAGGTCGAGCAGATAGATTTTTTTATCCAGCAGATGAAACGGTGCCTTCCCTTCTGCAATGCTTTGCGCAATTCCTTCTGCGATTGCAGTTTTACCAACACCGGGTTCACCGATCAGGCAGGGGTTATTTTTTTGACGACGGGACAAAATCTGCATAGAGCGGGCAATCTCACGATCTCTGCCGACGATCCGGTCCAGTTTGCCTTCCTCGGCACGCTTGCTCAGATTGGTGCAGTAGTTATCAAGAAATTTGTACTCCGGCTTATCCTGTTTCTTTTTGCTGCTTTTATCACGGGTATGGCGTTCTCTGCCGGAACCGGAGCTGTTACCGCTGCTACCGGACTGCATGGAGCCGCCAAACAGATTCCGCAGAAAGCTCGGCATGGCGTCAATCGTTCCCTGTATAGGTTCATCGGGATTATCCATGGATTCCGCCAACTGATCCATGCCAGTTTCCTGCATCATATCCATCATCTGCTCGGAAAAATCCTCCAGATCCTCCTCACTGATATGGTTTCGCTTTAAATAATCCGAGATCTCCGGAATATGACGATCTTTAGCACATACAAGGCAAAGGCCTTCGTTTTTTTCCTCTCCGCTCTGCATTCCGGAAATGAAAACAACGGCTGGTCTTTTTTTGCACTTACTGCATAATATCATCGAATACATCTTCCTTTCTGGCCTATGGGCCGTGATACACTGCTATTTACCAGGGTATCAGATCGAACAGAAAGTGAAATACTTTTGTTTCACCTATCGTATCCGGATTAAATACCAGCATCTGTCCGTCTGTCATAGTTATAATGAACCGGACTGCCGCAATGAAGAACAACAGGATCCCTGCTGTTTCGACAATCCCGACAAGTACTCCAAGCACATGGTTGCTCTTTCCAAGGTGCATCTGCTCCTCAAGATTTCCTGCCATAGCAGAAATAATCCCGAAAATCAGCAGCACGGCGGAACCGATTATCAGCATTAAAGCCATGCGAATCATCCGAAGATAACCTGGACGATACAGCGCATTCTCTAAACAGGATGCGGCTGCCGTGGTTTCTTCGTGGGTATGTAACGCTTTGACGATGACACAAAAGCCGCTATAATCATGCTCAGCATCAAACAGAACGGCCATTCTTTCAGTGGAATGCGGCCGGCGCTGCTTGATGAGAGCAGCTTCCGTGACATCACAGACCGAACTGATAAACCAGTCCGGGTAAATCGTTTCTGAATCCCCAGAAGTGACAGACTGGTACATCTGTTCATATTGAGCCGGATCCGGTGCGCTGTCATCTGAAGCGGAGAGGGCAAGCTGCTCGGAAGCTTCCTCAAACACATCCCACTCCAGATTGTCGATGACTTTCATAATGGCATCCTCAACCGGAGCATGAAAGATGCTCTGGTATACAAAGTTCTGTAATCCTGCGCTGCCCAATATGCTGAGTATAATCGCCGCAGCAAATCCTGCAAGCCGGAATACGCCTTTATTAAACCCTTTTGCCGCTGCCGAATAAACGAAACCAACCGCAACACAAATCACTACTGCATCAAAAAACCACCAGAATTGTGTACCCATACCACACCTCCTTACTTTGCATCGGTGCGGTGGATCTTATCATAACCAAGCAAATAGAAATATTTGCCGTACTTTAAGATCTTATCGTAGGCATCCTGTACATCTATCGTTTCAAGATCTGCGCCGCTGAAGGAGTAACTCTTGATATGTCCTCCACCCAGCACATATGCAATCTCGTTGTCAATAATTACGCTCTTTCCGATACCATCGAGGGATACGGGTACAGGCGCAGCTGATTTGTCACTGAACAGCATCAGAACCGACTGACGCCGCTGTTCATTCTTCAGCAACACAGCAGCACGCCCATCCTTAAATACATAGTCTACCAGAGATGCATTATAGTCATAGTTGCCAACCAGAGCACCAGTACTACTATAATATGCAGCTTTACTGTCTCCTATCACAAAGGCACCGCCGTCCGGCATAACACATACATCCAGGCAAAGTGTGTCAAGCGGTGATGTCTCCCAGACAACACTTTTATTATCAAAAGTGATATACTGCAAAGTGGTAATGAGCTCACCTTCCGATGAACTGATCGTTGAGAAAATGCACCCATTTCCATAGAAGCATACATCCGACAGACGCTCTACACACTCACGGCTGTACTCCAGCTTTCCGTTAGCATCGTAGATGCTGAGCATGCATGCGTATGATTCAGAATCCGTGACGATCGCAGCATAGCCTTCATCACTCAGGACGCCGAACCAGATCGGCTGATCGAGTGTCTGCTCATAGAGCATTTTGGTCGGCGTATCTACCCGGAAGCTTGTGCCGTTACTGGAATAGACCAGTGCCCGCTTATTCCGGACCTGCATCACAGCGTTGCCATATGCATGCTGTCTGCTGTCTTTCAGCTTCCCGTCTGTTCCATAGATATATAGATACTTATCACAGAGGATAAACAAATTATTGCTGATAAAATCCGCTGTATAATCAACTCCTCCGGAAACAGACAGTTCAAAATTGCCTTCTGCATCGGCATCTTCATTCCGTGTAACATTCTGATAGCGTGAACCAATGCCCTCAAGCCGCGGGAACCAGATATCTCTCTTAACATAAATAAAAGCAATGATTCCAGCGATTGCCAGTACAATCAGCAGCTTGACAAACTGTCGTCTTCGCTTCATCCGGTTTCGCAGAAGAACGACATCCACATTATTTGCCATAGAATCTCCTCTCCTTGTAACAAAGCGGCTTTTAGGAGATCAGCCTTTCAGCTCCTCCTCATTGTAAAACACACGGTTCAGATATAATCCATGTGCAGGCGCCGTGCGCCCAGCCAGCTTTCTCTGCCCGGCTGCCATAATCGCATCTAATGTATCTGCCGGGATTTTTCCTTCATTCACATCTAATAATGTACCTACCATGATCCTAACCATATTATACAGAAAACCGTCCCCTTTTACAAGCATTTTGACCTTATCCCCTTCAATTTCTACATCGAAGCTATGAACACGGCGGACTGTGTTGGTTTTTTCTGCACAATTTGTACAAAATGATCGGAAATCATGTTCTCCAACAAAATGCTGCGCTGCCTCGTAGACAAGCTCCGGATGAAACCGCCTTCTGTAATGACAGGCAAGATCTATGCTGAAAGGATCCTTGCATTCGCTGCAATGCAGCAGATACAGGTATTCCTTTCCCTTACAGGAAAACCGTGCGTGGAAACCGGGATCCGCCTCCTCACAGGACAGGATCGAAATGTCTTTCGGTAATTCACCGTTGACCCCCCGAACGAAACCCAAAGGCGCAATCCGGCTGTTCGTCTGTACCGAAAAGCAAAACTGCTTTGCATGCACGCCGGCGTCAGTCCGGGAACAGCCGTGAATCGTCACAGGCTCATTGAGAATCTTCCCGGCACAGCGCTCAACAATCTCCTGCACGGTGATGCCGTTGTTCTGAATCTGGAATCCATGGTATGCGGTTCCCCGGTATGCCATCATGACTTTCAGGTTCCTCATGCTTCGGTCTCCTCATCCTCTGTTTTCTCCTCAGGAGGCTGTTGTTCATCGGGGACTGATTCCGGTTCCGTCGGTTCTGCTGCGTGAGGGAGTTCTTTCTCATCGGAGGATGGGCTTTCCGTGGCTGAAGTAGTTTCTTCCTCGGCGGGAGCTGTCTGTTGTTTCGCTTTTCGGCGCTCAAGAAGATACATCACTACAAGCACAGCAAGGCTCAGGACAGCGATACCAAGACCCGGCAAGAAGCCCTTGGGAGAATACTTCAGCGTAATTTTGTGTTTACCAATCGCCAGATCAGCGCCGCACATTGCATCAAAGACAGGATACAGCTCCGTTTTCTGACCATCGACATACAGCGACCAGCCCTCTTCGTAAGGAATTGAAAGATACAAGCACCCTTCCCGATCAACATTGATCTCACCGGTAACTTTCGTATCCGCAAAAGAATCAATGCGCAGCGTGTGCGATTTAAGCAGATCATAGCCCTTCAGGAGAGCTTCCTGATTGAGCTGATAGAAATACACTTCAATCGTACCATTCCGGTCTTCTTCCTCCATATCACAGCGAAGCGTAACTGTCTCCCCTGCCGTATAGGATCCGACCGGCGTGATATAAGGTTGTCTTCCGATATTATAGCGGTGTAGTTTCATGCCGTTATAATATACATCCATATTATCCGCATCGGATACCTTCATCATCGCATATGCCATGCCATCCCGCACAGCGGTATAGTTATACTTCAGGAATGTCTCGCCGGACGCCCCTTCCTGTCTGGAATAGTTGTATTTACCATATTCCCGGCGTGTTACATCATAACCGGTATGGCCGACATTTGTGATGTCGATCTGCTGGAACAGCGTATCTGAAAGGCCGGTGATGCGTTTGAACAGAGCATTCTGTACTTCAAACGGATTAGAAGTATCATCCAGTATCAGGTATCTTGTGGCAGGATCCGTCATAAAGCCCAGTCCAAGCGTATAGTCATTCTTGTACATTGTGCAGACGCCGCTGCTGGTAATCTGGTGCATGGTGAACGTATCAGCATTATAACCGTCCTTCGCCATAATATACTGCACATCCAGCAGCATATTCGTCAGCGGAGAGGTGTTTGCGTAGTAATAGCGGTTGCCTGCTTCAGAAGC
>JAFXOO010000456.1 GCA_017528675.1 Oscillospiraceae bacterium
GCTTCTCGGAGAATTATATTCTCCCGATCTCGCATGATGAGATTGTATACGGAAAGTGCTCCATGATCGGAAAAATGCCCGGTTATGAGGGAGATAAATTCTCATCCTACCGTGCGTTCCTTGCCTATATGATGGCGCACCCCGGCAAGAAGATGCTCTTTATGGGGCAGGAATTCGCCCAGCGCAACGAATGGAACTACCAGTCGGATCTCGACTGGGAGCTGCTTGAGAAGCCGGAGCATAAACAGACGCAGGACTTTGTTGCAAAGCTGAATGATCTGTACCTGAAAACCCCTGCTCTGTGGGATAATGACGATTCCTGGGGCGGCTTTAGCTGGATTTCGCATGATGATTACAAGCAGAGCGTGATTGCGTTCCGCCGCATTGCTGATGACGGCAGTGAGTTGATCGCTGTGTGCAATTTCGTTCCGGTTACCCGTGAGGATTATAAGATCGGCGTCCCGTTTGAGGGCAAATACGAGCTTGTATTCAGCACTGATGACCCGGAATTCGGCGGCAATGGTCTGGCACTGACTCACTATGATACAATCGAGTTCGGAATGCATGGATTTGACCAGTGTATCTCGCTGACGCTGCCAGCTCTGTCTGTGCTTTATCTCAGACGCCTGCTTCCTGCGAAGCAGAAAACGCCGTCGCTTGCAGAGCTTGCTGATCGGAAAGCTGATGAAAAGGCAAAGGCGAATAAATGATCTGTCATCTATGCTGATGGATTTTGATTAGGAGGAATATTATGAACGCTAAGAAGAAAGTCATCGCTATGCTGCTTGCAGGAGGTCAGGGCAGCAGATTGTATGCCCTGACGCAGAATGTTGCAAAGCCCGCAGTGCCGTATGGCGGTAAATATCGCATTATTGATTTTGCACTGTCCAACTGCACCAATTCCGGCATTGATACGGTAGGTGTCCTGACACAGTATCAGCCGCTTGTGCTCAATGAGTATATCGGCAACGGTCAGCCGTGGGATCTTGACAGAATGTACGGCGGAGTGCATGTGCTCTCTCCGTTTGAGACCAAGGAGGGTGCGGACTGGTTCCAGGGTACAGCAAATGCAATTTACCAGAATATGCGGTTTATCGAGCGCTATGATCCGGAATATGTGATCGTACTCGGCGGTGACCATATCTATAAGATGGATTACTCCAAGATGGTGGAATTCCACGAACAGCATCAGTCCGACGGTACGATTGCAGTCATTGATGTACCGATGGAGGAAGCTTCCCGCTTTGGCATCATGACCTGCGATGCTGAGAACCGTGTTGTACGCTTCACGGAGAAGCCCAAGGAGCCGGAATCGACCCTTGCATCTATGGGCATCTACTGCTTCACATGGGCCAAGCTCAAGCAATACCTGATCGAGAATGAGAATGCAAATACCGGTTCCAAGGACTTCGGTAAGGACATTATTCCGGCCATGCTTGCCAATCACGAGCGCCTGTTTGCTTACACCTTTGACGGCTACTGGAAGGATGTCGGCACGCTGGATTCCCTCTGGGAAGCCAATATGGATCTGCTCAGCCCGTCTGTGCCGCTTGACCTGTATGATCCGAAGTGGAAGGTCTATGCACGGCACAATAACATGCCGCCGCAGTATATCGGTAAGACTGCCAAGATTGAGAATTCTATGATTGCAGAAGGTTCCAACATCAGCGGCGAGGTCGATTTCTCTGTCATTTTCTCCGGTGTCACCATCGAGGAGGGAGCCGTTGTCAACTACTCCATCCTGATGCCCGGTACAGTCGTCAAGTCCGGTGCTGTGGTTGAGTATGCCATTGTTGGCGAAAACTGCGTTGTAGAATCCGGCGCAAGGATCGGTATCAGCCCTGAAAACATCGAAAACAGAGATGACTGGGGCATTGCGGTTGTCGGTCATAATGTCACAATTTCCGGCAATGCGGTCATCAAGCCGAAGGCA
>JAFXOO010000457.1 GCA_017528675.1 Oscillospiraceae bacterium
ATTGGTACCTGCTGTGACGAATCCGATTGCATTGTTCCCCTTCTTGATCTCCTCCGGGAAAGAACACGGAATAATCAGATCAATCAGGAAATTGCCAAGCATCATCAGTACAATGCCGGCACAGGAATAAACCACTACTTCAAGAAGATCCCTCAGAAAAGTATCCATCATTTACCTCCTTATTTTCCGCCGCTCAGGCCGCCGCCTGAGGACTGTCTTGCTGCAATGATGCTCTGCCGGACACTGCTGGAATAGTTTCCGTAGGTGTCAGTTCCGGTATAAGTGATGTCGCTGTCGCTGTACGAACTGTAGGGCGAAGAATACCGACTGAAGCTGTTTGCGTCAGAGTGGTAGCCGGTAGAGTGGTAGAAACGCCGGTAATAGTGCCTTGCGGACTGCGGCCCGTCATACAGATCGTCATCGGTTGTATAGGCAAACTTCCGGTTCGATACCTGAATCAGTATTCCGCCCTGCTCCAGTGCCGGATAAATGATACAGTACTCCTTCTTGGTCAGAATGGCAACTGCGCCCTCTGTCTCGGAATCATCCTGCTGGACATACTGGGTGTTTCCCTCAATCGCATCTATGATATCTTTGGAAACTGAATCAATCGTGGCACTGTCCTTTGCCTTATAGACCTTCGCCTTTTGCTTTTCATTTCCGGTCACAGAAGTGACATAGGAATATTTTGCCGATTTATCAAGGTATTTCTGAATGGTGCTGGTAAAATGCATACTGGAAATCAACACGCTCAGCACCGGAATGAACACTGAAAGCAGAAAAATGGCGATCAGCGCAGCAGCGCCTGCCTTCTTCCGCGCGACAAACGCCTTATCCTGCCGGACAAACGCAAACTCGTCCTCGTCAATATAGTGCCCTGTTGACCATTCCGTACCGTCATCCCAGATTTCCTGGGAAATAATCAGCTCCTCGATCTGATCTTCATATTCCACGAAATTCGCTCTGTCGCCTGTCTCTACATCCACACTGCCGGCGGTGCCGGAAACGACTTCTATGCCACGATCCACCTCATGATACCCGACAACAGAAGGATGATGCACGACCCAGGAAATGGAATACTCCCTGTATTCAAAATCCACGCTGAGCCAGGCTTCACGCTTGTCATCAAGACACTGTAAACGATATTCGTCCCAGTCGCAGTGGTCGTTTACATTCTGGTAGGTGATACGTCCGAGTACAAGGTACATACGGTCCTCAACCCGCAGAATATCACCGATTTGAAATTTCAATGCCTGATACCTCCCTTCAGATCCCGTTCTACCCGCTGAACTCTGCTCTCTGCTGCGCCAAATGCGTCACCGAGCGCCCTGACGGCAGTCTCCGGGACAGATGAACAGCAGGAGAAGAAATCCACCGCTGCATAGCCATACTCCGGCCATGTGTGGATGGAAAAATGCGATGTGGTAATCACCGCAATGTAGGATATGCCAATCGGTTCAAACCGATGCATGCATTCCTCCACAATATCGGAGCCTACCGACCGAACAGCATAGTGCGCAGCCTCCTGCACCCGCTCCGGATCATCCAGCAGTGCCGGATCGCAGCCATACAGATCGACAATTAGCTGCTCTGCCACCCTGTTCACCTCATTTCTGCTGATTCTGATTTCATACTATTCCTATTATATCACATCATGGTAAAATGTCAAGACCGCAAACGTAATCCTCACGGAAATCAATTTTCTGGAGTATTATAGTGCACAATCACTAAATAGCCGCCCCCTCCGCCGCCGTTCGGCGGCACCTCCCCCGCAAGCGGGGGAGGACTTAGGAGGGTGCTGCGCACCCTCAGACCCGCTTTTTCTCAAAATTGATTTCCGTGCGTAATCCTGGCACAGAAAAGGGCGCATCCGAAGACGCGCCCTTTCAGAAAACATACCGGACAGTGTGCAAAACACTGCATTATCCAAAAATCTGTCCCTCCAGCTTCAGCTTGACCTTAGGCGGGAAGCTGCGGTCAAATGCCTCTGTATCCGCATCATCCACATAATAGCCCTGCGGTGTCTGATAGACACCGGTGACATCGCTGAGATAGCCGGAAATCAATTCCTTGCAGAGGAAGAAAGACGCATCTGCATTCTCCGGCAGGTCGTGATAGCGGATGCCGAAACGACTCGCATAATCAAAACCAGCCTTGCCATAAAAGGCAATATTACCCTCGAACAACACTGCGCCAAAGCCCATTTCCGCTGCCTTCCGGATGGAATGCTCAAGCAGAATCAGACCGTAACCTCTGCGCTTCAGTTCAGGTGTAATGCAGATCGGCCCCATTGTCAGGACAGGCACTTCCCTGCCGTCATCGGTCAGGATCTTCGTAAGCATAAACATATTCTGGCCGATCAGTCTGCCGTCCTGTTCCATGACAAGATCAAGCTCTCTGATAAACGCCGGATCATCACGCAGCACATGCATCACATAATGCTCGCTGCACCCCGGCCGGTACACGTTCCAGAACGATTCACGGATCAGCATCTCTACCGCACGGTAGTCCTCGCTCGTTTCCTGACGGATGATATAGTCATTTTGTTTCATTGTTTAACCTCCTGAAAATTGTTGACTGCAACTGCACTCTGGCGGGAGGCTTGTCAGATTGTCGGCAAACCTCCCGGTCAGCCCACAATCTCCGGTGTACCTGAATACTTCAAACAAAAACTCCTTTTAATTGTTTTTAAAGGGAAGGCTCTCAGCCGTTATGCTTCTCCAGAAGCTGCTCGATCTTCTCATGCGGATCAATCACTGTGCTGATGGATACATCATGGTTGATCGAGGCAATAAAGTAGGCAACATACTTCGATACATCAACTTCGTGGAACCACTCACGCTTCAGCAGCTCCGGGCTGCGGTAGGTCAGATTGGTGCCGAATACGCCGCTGATGAAACCGTCTGCATACGCCTTGTCGAATTTCTCAAGGCCATTGGTAAAGATGGAGTACGTTGCATAGGCGAAGATTCTCTTTGCACCACGCTTCTTCAGTTCATACGCAATGTCAAGCACGGATTCACCGGAGGAAATAATGTCATCCGCAATGAAGACATCCTTGCCGTCTACGGAGTTTCCGAGGTACTCATGCGCAACAATCGGATTACGCCCCCCTACGATGCGGGAGTAATCACGCCGCTTATAGAACATGCCCATATCCACGCCGAGCTCGGATGCATAGAGCATGTTGCGGTTCAGAGCGCCCTCATCGGGAGATACGACCATGAAGGAATCCTTCGTTGCATGGAAATCCTCGATATTCTCGAACATCGCCTTGAGCACCTGATAGGACGGGATGACATTGTCAAAGCCCATCAGCGGGATGGCGTTGCTGACTCTCGGGTCATGTGCATCGAACGTCACGATATTCGCCACGCCCATCGCCTGGAGTTCCTGCAATGCAACCGCACAGTCAAGGGACTCACGATAGCTTCTTCTGTGCTGGCGGCCGCCGTACAGAATCGGCATGATGATATTGATACGATGTGCCTTGCCGCCTGCTGCCTGAATGATGCGCTTGAGATCCTGGAAATGATCGTCCGGGCTCATCGCATTTCTGAAGCCAAAATAATCATATGTGACGCTGTAGTTGCCCATGTCCGTGATGATAAACAGATCCTTACCACGAACTGTGGACTTGATCAGACCCTTGCCATCACCGGATGCAAAGCGGGGGCACTCAGTCTCAATCTGGAAAGAATCAGTCTCATAGCCGCCCTTCTTCGCCCACTTTACAAGATATCTGTCAATCTGGTTGCCCAGATCGGTTGCTCCTGCCATTGTAATCAGACCAAGCGGTGCAACGTTTGTCTTGTGGTCAAACAGTACTTCATTGTTCATATCCATGCTCTCTCTTGCCTCCGAGTGCAGCCGGAGGCCCCTCCCTTGCTATATTTTTCAGCAGATTTCGCTGCTTACTTACAGAAATGTTCGATATATCTTTCAATATCGGCTTTTATGATCTCCTTTGCACTCTCCAGACCTTCTACCTCGTTGACAGCGGTCGTCTTGTTTTCGAGTTCCTTGTACACACGGAAGAAGTGTGTCATTTCAGCAAAAACATGCGGCGGCAGCTCATCAATCGAATGGTATGTATTATAATTCGGATCGTCAAACGGTATGGCAATGATCTTGTCATCATGCCTGCCGGAGTCAATCATGCGGATGACACCAATCGGATAGCAGCGCACAAGCGTCATCGGCAGCAGCTCCTCTGAGCAGAGTACCAGCACATCGAGCGGGTCATTGTCATCCGCATAAGTCCGGGGAATCAGGCCGTAATTGGCCGGATAGTGCGTAGACGTATGCAGAATGCGGTCCAGCTTCATCAGGCCGGTTTCTTTGTCCAGCTCATACTTGATCTTGCTGCCCTTCGGAATCTCAATGACAGCGACAAAGTCGTTTTCACTGATGCGCTTCGGGCTGATATTGTGCCAGATATTCATACAGTTCACCTCACAGGCTGTATTCTGAACTATTTTAAGTATACCGCATCAGGGTGCGGTTTGTCAATGCTTACTGCAAAAAAAAGCGAAGTTTGGAGTTATTGGATAAAATTGTACAAAAAAGCAATGTTTTTATAGGCGAAAATGCGCCGTACTCGCCGTTCTGTGTCAGGTTTCGGAAACAATCTGACCCCGGAGCTGCCCCTGCACAGGCATAAGATTTGTTGTAGCGGATTCACTGGCAGGTCTTTCCATTATCCTTTGTGCTCTTATGGCAGAGGCTGCCGGGATACAGAACTATCTCATAAAGCTGACCGAAAGCGAGTGGCGCATTGATGTAGTTCACATGTTTCGGGCGCCTTCTCAGATGCAGAGCGTGTTTTATTTCTTCAGATACTTGTCCATGACGTCACAGAAATCGAATGTTGCAAAATAATCTGCCGGAGTTTCTGCACGCCGGATGAGTTTCACATTGCCGTCCTCACAGAGCAGGAGCTCGGCACTCCGGAGCTTGCCGTTATAATTATAGCCCATCGAAAAGCCATGTGCACCGGTATCGTGGATGTAGATCAGATCACCGATCTCCACCGGAGGCAGCATGCGGTCAATGGCAAATTTGTCGTTGTTCTCACACAGACCGCCCGTCACGTCACATAAATAGGTGCAGGGCTCGTGCTCCTTGCCAAGCACTGTGATGTGGTGGTAAGCTCCGTACATCGCAGGACGCATCAGGTTTGCCGCACACGCATCGCAGCCGACGTACTCTTTATAGATATGCTTCTTGTGCAGCACACGGGTCACAAGTGCACCATAGGGAGCAAGCATAAAACGTCCCATTTCCGTGAAGATGGCAACTTCCCCAAGCCCTGCCGGAACAAGGATTTCCTCATAGACCTTACGGACGCCCTCACCGATGGCAAGAATATCATTCGGCGTCTGGTCAGGCTTGTAGGCCACGCCAACGCCGCCGGACAGGTTGATGAACTGAATATCTGCGCCTGTTTCCTTCTTCAGATCGGCTGCGAGCTGGAACATCTGCTTTGCAAGGGTCGGGTAGTAGTCATTCGTCACGGTATTGGATGCGAGGAAAGCGTGGATGCCAAAGTGCTTCGCACCCTTCTGCATCAGCATACGGAAGCCTTCAAACATCTGTTCACGGGTAAAGCCATACTTTGCATCCTGGGGCTTGTCCATGACAAAGGTAGAAATCGTGAAATTGCCGCCCGCATTGAAACGGCAGCAGGTCGTCTCCGGGATGCCGGTGAGCTGCTCAAGGTAGTCTATGTGCGTGATGTCATCGAGATTGATGTAAGCGCCAAGCTTGTAGGCAAGCTCGTAATCCTGCGCAGGTGTCACATTCGAGGAAAACATGATATCGCTGCCGGAAAAGCCGCAGGCATCCGCCATCTCCAGCTCCGTGAAAGACGAGCAGTCCACCCCGCAGCCTTCTTCTTTCAGAATCTTCAAAATGAACGGGTTCGGGGTCGCCTTGACAGCAAAGTACTCCCGGAAACCCTTATTCCAGGAAAATGCCTTCTGCACAAGACGGGCGTTTTCACGGATGCCCTTCTCATTATAGATATGGAACGGTGTAGGATAGGTTTTGGCAATCTCCTCTGCCTGTTCCTTGGTGATAAAAGGGATTTTTTCCATAACAGTTCACTCCTTATCGGTTTCAAAATATATTTTTATTATAGCATTTATTTCAGAATCCGTCAATCATCGGCACCAAAAACTTTCAAAAATAATGCTGTGTTCTGTTTTACCGCAGCGCTCTCAGAATGCCGAAGTCAAATCCCTCAATCCGGACGGTTCCCTTCAGGCGCTTTC
>JAFXOO010000458.1 GCA_017528675.1 Oscillospiraceae bacterium
GTCAAGACCTCTCCTTATTTCAATCCACGCCCCTCGCAGGAGGGGCGACTGCAAAACTGCTCAATTCCGAATCGCACAAAAGCAACCAAATGTCAGTTTTGCACAAAAATTTCAAAAGGTAGGATGGATCCTGCCCCTGAGTTACGAAAAACAGGTCTTCATTCCGGTGCGAATGATACGGTGTTTTCGTGTGAGCATGGCTTTCGCACTGTACGGTTAGAAAATCAGCGGTTCTTCCACATTGATTGTTTCCTTTGCGCCCAGATGCTCAACCTTGGTTTTAGACTGACTCCCAAGATAGTAAAACCGCAGGCTGTCCTTCTTGGGGTCCATCTCCTTCATTAGCTTGCTTTTTAATTCTAGTATCTTCGCCGGTTCTGCAACACATTCAAATACGGAATTCTGCACACGAACGCCATAATTCACGCATTGTTTTGCAACACGCCGCAGACGCTTGCGCCCGGCGGCATCCTCTGTATTGACATCATAGGTAATCAGCACAAACATAGTATCACTTCCATAAAAACGGTGGATAGGCATCCAGATCACTGCGAATATACCTTGCCAGCAAAAGCGCCTGCACATAGGGCAGCATGCCCCATTCCAGCTTTTCGTTCAGATACGGATGACGGAGTTCTTCATACTTGCGCTTTTGCCAATGCTCCAGAAACACCTTTCGCCCCTGTTCTGTCAGCAGAACTGCACCATCCTCTCGCAGAGCAAGATGCTCCGGCTGGATATAACGCTTGTTGATGAGCGTCAGAACGAATCTGTCACAGTACACCGCTCTGAATTCCTCTACCATATCCAATGCAAGCGATTTGCGCCCCGGGCGATCCGTATGCAGAAATCCCACATACGGATCAAGCCCGACCGCTTCCAGCGCAGATGCACACTGGTTCGTCATCAATGAATAGGCAAATGACAGCAAGGCATTCACCCGGTCAAGCGGTGGACGGCGGCTCCTGCCAGTAAACCGGAAATCCTCTTTCTGCTGCAGGAGCATATCATCAAACACAGAGAAATACACGCTTGCCGCTTCGCCCTCGATTCCTCGCAGGGTATCCGCATCCGGCACATTCTCAGCATTTGTGATTGCCGTTTGCAGATACTGCGACTTCTGCCGAAACAATTCAATATCAATTCTTGGAGCATGGTCACGCATCATGCGCTCCAGTACCCATCGGCTGTTGAACAGCTTGGCAGCGATGCTGCTGCGTGCAATCAGCAGACTGCGTTCTGCATCATCCGCGATGCGGTACTGCTCACGGCGCAGCAGTACATTGCCCCGTACCTCTCCCTCGACACGAGCCTGAAAATGCCCGCTTCTGCTCATAAACACGAGTGAAATGCCGTCATGCGCACATTTTCCCATCAGTGCCGGACTGGTTCCTGCATGACCGAATGTCACGATTTGTTCGAGGTTGTGCAGCGGTACACGCCCGATCTCGCTTCCATCGCAGGAAACGACAACATTCTCACCGTCCAGAGACAGATAGCGGTCAGGCTGATTGATATAGAGCGTATTTCGCAGTCGTTTCATATGGCATCCTCCCCGTGCAGCATCTCCCGCAGATAGGCAGACGCAGGCTTGGCTTTCTCCAGCCCCGGCAGACATATCTCCCGCAGGGAACATGCATTGCAGGCTTTCCGACGCCTGACAAGCGGCGTATGCTGCCGCTGGTACAGCTCATGCATTTCCCGGATGACCGCCTCTGTCCGTTCCCGCAGAGCCGCATCGAACGTGACTTTGATCCGGTGACGTGTTTCGCCGTAATACAGGAACCCCTCCGTGATCTCACAGCAAAGCATATCCTCCAGACACAGCGCCTGTGCGGTGAGCTGCAGCACATCACAGTCATTTTCCTTCGGACTGCCACGCTTGTATTCTACAGGAACAATGCGATATGTCCCCTCCATCCCGAACAACGGGATGCCGTGTTTGTCCTTGTGAAATTCCACTGCATCACATTCGCCGGACAATCCCAGCCGTGGTGAGGAAACTGCCATAGACCTCGTGACGATCAGATCGCCGCGCTTTTCCCGGATCGAATCATCATGCACACGCTCGTGCATGAGATTGCCGTCCATCGTGCGCAGGTTTTCCTCCCACTGCTGTTCGATGTGGATGAGCGCCCACTGCCGCCGGCAGAATGCAAAATGCTGGATGCCGGAAAGCATCAGATATTCGTCTTCGGGATACATCACAGTAGGTCGATGACTTCCGGCTCTGCGCCGTCAAGCTTATCGAGTGTGATGATATAGTCGTCAAAACATCTTGGTGTACCGATACCGTCCTTCGGTGCGATATGCAGAAGACGATGAATCTTGGCGGAGGAATACATCGGGGTCTTGCTGTCATGCTCCCACCAGTATACCTTGCAGACCTCCATGCTGCCTTCCGGACGTGCAGAGGAACAGTCATTCTCGAAGAGCGTGCAGAGCGCCTGTTTGATCTTTTCAGCATCCTCTGCTGTGAAGCCGGTCTTTTCAGCGAGCTGACAGTTGATGCTGCCGTGGACGACGTACATACCGAACTTTACAACATGTTTGTCCCCCAACCGATTCTTATCTAAACCGTCTTTAAACACATCTTTTTTATTATTAACCGAAGAAGAGATTTTCATGGAATCCACTTCAATAGGCGATACACTCTGCGCCATTTGAATAGATACCGGTCCTCTGATAGGAATAGAAACTCCTTCTCCTTTCTTCTTATCATCATCAGAAAATGCAAAAACTTGTCCAAAACTCCGAACATCAAACCATTCTTTGCAAGCAGTTCTGTAATATTCTTCCCTGTTTGGTTTTTTGCCTAATGCCTTCAAAGCCTCATTACTTTCTGCTCTAATTTTTAAACTGCCACACCCGTCATCACACCGGTCATCTGACTGCACGAAGATTTTTTCGCCCATATCCTGCAGACGGTTGCGGAGCTTGCGTTTGATGCAGACATCGGAGATCTCCCCGAAGCCCTCGAAATTCTCACGAGGGCGGTTGCCGTTCAACGGGTCGCCGTTGGGGTTGGCGTTGGTTACGGTAATAATCAGCGAGAAATCAATTTTATGCTGTAAGGTTTCCATTTATGCTTCCTCCTTATTTGTGTTGAAATTTCCATTCCACATGTAAGCCATAAAATGATGATAGCCAAGCAGGTACATCGGTGACAGCCGGCTGTTGTCCGCGAATGCATCCGGTGTAAATTTGCCTGTGATCTCCTGCATCCATTTCTCCACCTGTACACGGTAGGGATGCTTGTCCAGATACGGACGCAGCCGCTCCTCAATACTCTGCCATGTCAGATACGGACGCTGTGCAAAATTTGCCCAGTAACGGCGGGCATTTGTCACACGCTTGGACTTGTCGTCCGTGTCGTAGGTGTCGCTCTCTGCCTTGTCAGCGACCGCCAGCAGGCAGCCGTACAGATAACTGCGGTCGGTAATATTCGGGTCATAGCCCATAGAAGCATCTCCTTTCTGTTGTATGCGGTACATGCCGCAGGCGGTTTCGATCACAAATTGGTGGTGATAACGCTGCTCATACGCCAGCGGATTTGATGCCTTGTGATACAATGTCTGCACCAGATCCTCCGGAACAGGCTTTCCGTTCATCACGCAGGGCAGCAGGCGAAGGATCTGTTCTCGTATCAGCTTCTCATCACATTCAAGCTTGCCGCTTTGCTCACTGCCGTAGGCGGCACGGATGATCTCATACAGACTGAACGATTTCACGCAGGTTTTCTTTCGCTTGCCGTCATACCGCATCCATGCGGAATTTTCATGCCATTGCTCCAGATTTCTTAGGAAATCGGATGCCTGCAATTCGTCATACAATGCGATGGACAGCCGTCCGGTCGTTGCGGCATCGAGGCCTAAGATCATGACTTTATCATGAACCTTGAACTTTTTTCCATAGCCGAACAGATATTTTTTCAACTTTTCTGCATATAGAGGAAGTGAATTATATAGTTCTTCCTCATCATCTGGATTGTCAAACACATCAGGAATTGGCAGAAATGCACTTGCCCATGTAACAATTGTCAAAGAACCAAAAGTATGTGATTGTCCACGTTTCTCGCCCTGTTTCTTTCCATAAATCAGCCACTTGAGCGCATTGTGCATTTTCTGGGAGAAATCATAGCTGACAGACAGTGCCTCCTCCTTGCTGGCAAAGCGTCCCCGATAGGTGAAACCGCTTTCGTCATTGGATGAGATGAGCTTGCCTTTGTCACCCGCATTGCGGATCTTGGACGGGTGCTTGTAGGTTGTGGGGGCTGCTTCTCCAGTTGCATAGCAGAGCTGCGCATTTCCCATCTGCCGGTTGTTGAACGTCAGAAAGCTGTCATAGAGCGTGGTGTCCAGCCACGTGCGGGACTCACGCCCCATGTCTGCATACTGCACACGAAACCGTACAAACGCATCCTCCTGTGCAATGCCGGCAATTTTGATTTTTGGTAGAAGCCTGCCGGTGTCCGGATCGGTTTGCAGGACACCGCTTTTCACGAGATCTTCCATCAGCGTCATTTTTCCCAGATACGCAAACACGGCTGCAACTGCCGGATGCGGGCTACATGTCCGCCATACATCAAGCTGCTCCATATAAGCATGAAAATAGTCAGCATTATCAGCACGTTTTCCTTCTGCATAGTTAGGATAATCCCCGGCAATATACACCAGCTTGTCCGCAAACGGCATCGGGCAGATGCCGCTTGAACGTGCGCCGGAATCCTCCGTGACTGGGATAATCGTGACGGCATCCTCCTTATCAATGGTATGAGCATCCTTGAAATGACCGTGCTCATCGATGCTGACCTCGATCTGCGAATTGGCAGTGGAATGCGACACCGGCAGCAGACCGTTCTCCGGTTCCTTACACGCAAGCTCATACACCTGATACAGTTCATTCGTCCAGCCCATCCGGTTCACCTCCTGCAAATTCGGCAAGTCCGCTGAAATTTCCCTCTCCGAACGACTTGATCGCCATGTCCTTGATATGCCGCATGATGGTACATTCCTCCGGCCGGATAAAATGGATCACACCGTTTTCCATGACAGGCTGCCAGAGCCGAAGCGTCAGCTTGCCCTTGTCCTCATCCCGGATGGCTTCGTCTGCATAGGTGAAACCATGCTCCATCAGGCTGTAGGGGATCGTCCCGCACTGGTCATAGGCACCCGCACCCAAACCAAATACACAAGGTTCCACATATCCCTGACACTCACGAACCCCGAGGAAAATATCTCTGCGCCCGCCTCGCTCGATCATGCGCCTGGCAATGCTGTGATGCTTGTTTTCGTTGCGATCCTGTTCCAGCTCCGGGCGGTTCAGGTTCCACTCAAAATGTGCCCGCACCTGATAATGTACATCCTCCAGATAGGTGTAATAGGCAAGGTCGTTGCCGCCGCCATACTTGATCGGACGGATGCCCTTTCTTGCAAAGCGGATGGGATTCATGATGCGCACGTCGTCTATATACCAGATCAAGGTTGGCTTCCAGTAAACACTGTGCAGAACGCCCTTCAGCGCTTCGTAGGTCGGGATCGGATAGCTTGTCTTTTCACCGCCTGCACGGGTCAGTATGTCGGAGAACAGCGCATACCTGCCACGGACGGCGAACTCAACAATGTTTGGATGTTCGGGTTTTGGAACGGCCATAAGTTTCATCTCCTTTTCTACTATGATTATATTATAAAAATTTTGTCTTGTCAATAGGATTATAAAAAATTAACGTTTTATTAAAGCTTCATTCATAAATACAAATTGAAATCATGCTATACTAATGTAGTCGCAGTCAGAACACTGCGTGGATTGAAAATACTAAGATTATATTATGAATTGCATTTCGCCGCATGACAGCTTTCTGCCATGCGGCACCTTTTATAATATCAGCACTTCCTGCTCCGCACCCTCCGTCACAATACCACAGTCTTTGTCGTAGAACCGTGCATCCAGAGCGATTACGCCGGAGGCCAGACGATACACAGCACCGATCTCGTCGAGTTTTTTCAGATTGTACACGCTGACGGTATACTTCTGCGCCCATCGCAGCAACTCACGGCATCGTTCCGGCGGCAGCGCCTCGTTCAGCGCAGCGATGTACGATTTTGCTTCTTCATTGAACGGCACCAGAATGTCCTGTGTCCTGCTGTCGATCACCTCAAACAGACTGCCGGCCGTCCTGAATGCCTGCACGGAAAACTGCATGTTACGTTTTTGCTCTATCGGCAAATCAAGCATTTCAAAATGCTTTTTGTTCAGAGAAAGCAGGTCGAGAATCGTTTCAGATTGTACCGGATAATCCAGCTTTTCTTTTGATTGCTGGTAAAGCTCCCGGAAATACGCCTGCAGCGTTTCATAGGACAAATAGTCAGAATAGGTCCCGCTGTCAAGCATCCACTCTGTGATCTGCTTTGCCGTCTGCACACCCTCCAGCCGGTTGACATGCTCGTCCTTCAGCTTGATGAGATACACCGGACAGGGCGTTCCCGATTCGCCGTTCCGGTTGCAGCGTCCTGCCGCCTGCGCTGCATTGTCGAGTCCTGCCAGCGAACGCACCACACACCGGAACGAGATATCCACACCTGCTTCGATGAGCTGTGTGGTCACGCAGATCAGCGACTGACCGGCTTTCAGCGCAGCGCGCATTTCTGCGATCTTCTCCCGCCGGTGCGACGGACAAAGATTGGTACTCAGATGGATGACCTCTGCATCCGGACAGCGCTCCTGCATCAGCAAAAAGAGCGCCTTTGCTGATGCTTTTGTATTCACGATCATCAGCAGATTGCCGTTTTCTTCATATTTCTCCGCACAGAAATCAGCCGCTTCTTCAAAAGAAAAACCATGCGGCGTGACAGCGGAGATTACATCCGTCCGGTGAAATACTGCAAAATCCTCTGCCGTATCGCCGGTCATGCTGTTTTGTTCATCCAGCAGCAGCGGAAATTTCGTCTGCTCCATTGTAGGCTGTGTTGCAGAGCAAAGGACAACGACTGCGCCGCAGATCTGCGTCAGGAAATTGACCGCCAAATTGAACAGATGCACGCATTTGAGCGGGATCGATTGTACCTCGTCGATGATGATGACCGCATCAGCAAGCCGGTGCATCCGCCGGATAGCGCTGCTTTTTCCGGAAAAGAGGGTGTTCAGAAGCTGCACCATCGTTGTGGCAATTACAGGCGAATCCCATTTCTCCGTGCGCAGCTCATAGTCATGCAGCTCCTCTCCTGTTTCCAGCTCCGCCAGCAGATTGGAGTGATGCTCCGTAAAATACGCATCGCCTGCAATCGCACGGATCTCATCGCTGTTCTGCTCCAGGATTGACATAAACGGTGCGGTGTACAGGATCCTTTGTTTCCCATGCTGCCTACAGTATTCGATCGCAAAGCGCAGGGAAGAAAGCGTTTTGCCGCCGCCTGTCGGAACGATCAGACGGCAGGCCTTCACAGAATGCTGTGCAAATGCTGCACATCGCTCAGAAATGCTGCACCGCTGTACAGAGATCGGATCGGAGCGTCTGGCAAATGCAGCACACCTTGTCTGCATACGATCGTGCATTGCATCCCAGAGCACCGGAAGGTCGAAATGTTCTTCTGTGCTGGTATTGCTCATGAAATCCGCAGTATCCGTCCGGTCAGCGTCTATCAGGCACGATTGCAGGAAACGCTCCAGCATCCCCATGTAAAACGCAAGGCTTCGTATTTTCAATGATTTCACAGAATTGGTCTGCTGGGCAAGAGCTTTCAGTGCTGTTTGTAATCTCTGGTATTCTCTTGCTGCTTGGTCTATCAGGTCGGAGATAGTCTGTTCTGACAAGAGCTCGTCCATATGAGAAAGTACTTCCGCATAGCATTCCGTTTTTGAGATGCGGTCATCAAAATAATCTTCGTCATCGCCATCGAGCCAGTCATGGATTCCATGATGAGACAGGATCGTATGCGCAATCAGTCTGACAGCAGCAATTGTGTCGGCATCGCCGGTTTTTTCGGCAGTCTCCCAGAGGTATTTTGCCCCGGGATACGCATGGTCGATCTCTCCACGGCGGCAGTTGGATTCCTGTTTGATATAACATTCAAAAGCAGTTGTCATCTTACCGGCATCATGGAGAAGGCCCTGCAATTGCCCGATATGCGCCGCCCCGATGGATGCCGCATATCCGGCACATAACGCAGCCGTCTGAGCGCAGTGCTCCTGGACAGTCTGTTCCACAACGCCGGTTGAATTTTGACGAATGTGTGCAATCAAGTCCCTCACCCTCCCTCCTCTTTTGTACATTATACCATATATTTGCTGCTGTGTCAATATTATTTTGTCTACTGTGTTATGCTTGACACGGTAAAGTATAATCCCCCTATGGTTGATAGAGTCCATAGGGGGAACATACTATTTTGCAAATCTGTCGTGGGAGTGTCTTGGATGAATGCTTCTGTTGGAAGCGCCGGCGCCGGAGAGGAGGGGCGGCTATATTTCGCAGGGGGTATTGCCCCTGCCCCCCTTGCACCTTACGGTGCAAAACACATGTTTCGACTTTTTGACAGATTGGTACCTCCTATGGGATGACCATAGGAGGTATGCTTTTTATCTGTTTTTGTAAATGCCGGATACATGCGCACAAACTTATGCCATGATATTCTCATCCAACAGGAATCTCTCAATCCCAACATAATAGATCCCGTCCTCATCATACCAGGGCAGGATGTCATCCTTGACAACAACGATCTTTTTGAAGGAGTCCTTTACACGCCGAAGGGAATGTGTTTCCTGCTTCCGCTTGGATTCTTCCGCCACCGTCAGTGCCGACTGGATGTAGAAACGCTGACTGTCCTTATGGGCAACGAAGTCGATCTCCAGCTGAGAACGCATACTCCTGCCAGTCTCATCCTTGTAGTGATACTCCACCACACCAACATCCACATTGAATTCACGGCAAAGCAGCTCATTGTAGAGGATATTCTCCATGATGTGGTTCTCTTCCTGCTGCCGGAAATTCAGTCTTGCATTACGCAGTCCGACATCTGAAAAATAATACTTCATCGGAGAACCAATATACTTTCTCCCCTTCACATCATAACGCTGTGCCTTATACAGCAGGAAAGCATCCATGAAATAGCTCAGGTATTTCTCAATGGTATCATCCGTAATAGAACTATTCCGAACCGACTGAAACGTATTTGCAAGCTTGGTTGGATTTGTCAGCGATCCGACGGAGGAAGAGATGAAATTCAGCAGATCCTCCAGTACGCTTTTATCCTTGCTGATGCGTTGCCGGTTCATGATGTCATCGAGGTAGATCTTATCGAACAGATCACTCAGATACTTGCTCTTGTCCTCATGTGTCTTTTGCAGCAGTACCAGCGGCATTCCGCCATAGGTATAATACTCATGCCAGGCATCACGGGGATCTCCTTCGTATGCAGCATGAAACTCGGCATAGGACAGGGGATTGACACGGATCTCATCACCACGTCCCCGAAACTCTGTCAGGATATCTGAGGAGAGCATCTTTGAGTTGCTGCCAGTGACGTAGATATCCGCATTCTTGATCTTCATCAGACCAAGGACAACATCCACAAATCCGATCTTTTCTTCTGAATCCGGCAGATAGGGATTGGGAATAGAAGCCACCTTCTGAATCTCATCCAGAAAGATATAGTACATCTGATCCTGATCCTTGATCTGCTCACGGATATACCGTCCCAATTCAAGAGGATTCCTGTAACGGATGTTGAGATCATCATCCAATGCAAGCTCAATAATGTGGTCGTTTGCTACACCTATGGAGTTCAGATATTGATGATAGATCTCAAACAACAAGTAGGATTTGCCGCAGCGTCTGATGCCGGTAATGACTTTGATCATGCCGTTTTCTTTTTTACGGATCAGCTTGTCCAGATAGTGCCTTCTCTCGATCATTTTCGTCTCCTTTCGATATTTTTGCGTATTTACACAACATTTCCTATTTTGATTATATCAGTAAAATGCAGCTTTGTCAAGAGATCGTTCGATAAAAATGCGTATTTCTACAGAATATTCTATCAAACGACTTCAAAGCCATACTTCTCAGAGAACTCACCATGGAATATCTCCCCATTCTCAATAGAACTTGTTATGAATAAACACAGCAAACGCTCTCACATCATTGAATCAAATCTCATCCGTAAACTGTCCCACACAATACTGCACTTTGCAATGGA